>NZ_JACKZK010000040.1:0-35130 GCF_014230245.1 Pseudomonas sp. MSSRFD41
GTGCTCAAGTCGGGCCATCCTGATGACCCGAAATTGGCGTTTGCCCGGTAACGGGCAAGACGCTGTCTACAGGGGCCCGCTTTGTGTGGCCGCTGCCGCAGGCTGCGCACGCCTCGGGACGAGGCGCGGGCTCAGAAATTGATCGAGGCGCTCAGGCGTGCGCTCAGCGGTGCGCCCTGGAACAGGTAGTCGTCGCCCAGGTATTCGCCGACGTCACGCCAGTAGCGCTTGTCGAACAGGTTGTCCACGGTCAGGCGGAACACCGTTTCATGCCCGTCGATACGGGTGCTGTAGCGGCTGCCGATATTGAAGATCGCGTAGCTGCCGGCGCTGACGTTGCCCGTGCGGTCGGCGTACTTGCTGGCGCTGTATTGCATCCCGCCCAGCAGGGCCAGGCCGTCGAGCCAGGGCAGGGCGTAGTCGCCCTGGAGGCTGGCCCGCAGGCGCGGCACGTTGAGGGCCTGGTGGCCTTCGTAGGCCGGGGTGCCGGTGCCTTCGACCCGCGCGCGGATCGCCGCAACGCTGGCGGCGATCTGCAAGCGCTGGGTGGCCCAGCCATTGGCCGAGAGTTCCAGACCGGTGTTCTTTTGCTGGCCTTGCTGGATATAAGTGAACTGGCCATCGCCGTCCGGGCGCGCGTACTGGTAGGCCTGGCGCATCTGGAACAACGCAGCGGTGAAGCTCATGCGCTGCCAGTCGTACTTGATCCCGGTTTCGATCTGCCGCGATACGGTGGGGGCCAGCGTGCTGCCACCACCATCGGTTCTGGCGTACCAGGGGGCTTGCCCGCCGAGGGACAGGCCCTTGCCGTACTGGGTGTAGAGCGACAGGCCGGCCACCGGCTTGTAGATCAGCGCCGCCTGGGGCAGGAACATGTAGCGCTGGGTATGGCGTTCACGCGCGCCATTGGTGTCGAAGCTTTCTTCATCCAGGCGCACTTCACGCCCACCCAGAACGGTCTGCCATTGCTCGTTGAAACTGATGCGGTCGCTGAAGAACAGGCCGTACTGGCGACTGTCCAGGCGTTTGTGGGAGTCGTTGAGCGGCTCGGTGGAACGGGCAAAGTTGTCCGGCTGGCTGTCGATATTGCCTGTACCGGTTAGATACATCGTCTGGCCACGGTTAGATACCACTCGACGGAATGCACTGGTGCCCAGGCTCAGCTCATGCCCCAGGCCGGCAGTATCGAAGCGGCCATTGAGCACTGCCTGGATTTCATCGTTGCGTCGGGTGTCGTCGGGGCTGGGGAAATCGTAGATGTCGTAGCCGCCCTCGGGGCTGAAGTAGTTGCCGTTTTTGTTGATGCAACCGGTGGTGCAGCCACCCCACGCAAACGAGCTGTAGTCATCGATCACCACCCGGCTACGCGAGGCGCTCAAGTTGCCTTTCCAGTCGTCGTTGAAGCTGTACTCGAAGTTGCCGCTGATGTTCAGCGATTCGTTGGTCACCGGTTTCGAGCCGCTCTGGTGGGCCAGCAGCTTCTTCGGCGAGGCGTGGTGCGGCAGCGCCGACCCGCCCAGCAGCTGGTAGCCAGGGGCCGAGCGCTGCTCCTTGTTCTGGTATTCGATGTCCAGTTGCAGCAGGGCATTGGGGCTGATGTGCCAGTCGAAGGCCAGGGAGGCGAAATCCCGTTGGCCGTTGGCGTGTTCCACATAGGAATGCAGGTCTTCATGGGCCAGGTTGGCCCGCAGGCCGAACTGCTGCTCGCTGCCGAACCAGCCGCCGACATCGGTGGCCAGGTAGCCGCTGCCGCGATCGTCGGTGGAGACGGTGACCGAGCGAATATCCGTGGGGCGCTTGGTCACGTAGTTGATCAGGCCGCCGGGTTCGCTGACGCCGCTCTGCAGGCCGGACAGGCCCTTGAGCAACTCCACCCGCTGCTTGTTTTCCAGGGCCACGTTCTGCTCGCCAGCGATGGTGCGGCCGTTGATCTTGTAGCTGCTGGCGGCGTTCAGGGCAAAACCGCGCACCTCGAAGTTCTCGTAGTAGCCCACCGGCGCGTAGCTCTGGCCTACCGAGGCATCGTTCTTCAGCACCTCGCTGAGCAACCGTGCCTGTTGGTCCTTGATCATGTCCTCGTTGATCACGCTGATGGATGCCGGAGTGTCCAGCAGCGGCGCTTCGTCGAAGCTGCCCACCGAGGCACTGTCGCTGCGGTAGCCGTAGGCCTGGGTAGCGCTGACAGTCTGGGTCGGCAGTTCGGTGGCAGCACCTGCAGCGCTGGCGCTGCCGGCCAGCAACAGGCCGAGGGTCAGGCGATTGAGGGTGGGCCCGGCGGTGCGCGCTGGCGCTGGGGCGGTCGGGTGGATGCGGTTCATGGGCGTTCCTTAAGGGCCAGCCTGTCCCGTGGCAGGTGTCAGGGCATTCCTGCAGTAGATGTTCGGTGAGCCGTGCGGGCAGGGGAAACCGCAGGCTGGCGAGTCGGTGTGGGGCGGCGATCGGTGTGCGGTTTTCAGGCTGGCGCCATCATACAAGGTGCGGCGAAGGGGTAAAGGCGGAAGAGGCGGGGAAGCAGGGCGAGAGAGCGGTGGTTATCACGGACGAGGGAGGGGGTCAGCGCTTGGATTCCTCGCTGGTCTTCTGCAGGGCCTCGATCTGTCTTTCCAGGAACTCGACCCGGCGCAGCAGCAGGGCCACCAGTTTGTCGTCGATGTGGCGGACATCGTCGTTGGCCAGGGATTTTTCCAGGCGGTCGACGATTTCGTGGTTCATGCTGCGGTTTTCCTGCCTGGCGACGCGCTTGACTTGCGCATGCAAGTCATCGGGAAGACGGACGATGAATTTCTGGACTTGAGCGCGCATAGGGGATTTCCGGGCGGTTAAAAAATCGCATCATAAAAAGGCCTTGGGCAGGGTGGCTTCAGGAAAATTCCGAAAGAATGGCTGATTGTGCTGGGCAAGTAGTAGGCAATCATCGAGCCTCGACACCGGGGCTAGTCCCGATCACCTGCCTAGCGCTCAGGTACATACCGCAGCCCGATCAGCTCCCCATCGTTCCAGGTGGGTTCTACGCCTGGACTCCAGAGGACCGGGATCCTTTGCAGGATTCGCCCCTTCGTTTCCACGGCCAAGGGAAAGGCTTCTGGTTCCGGCGGCAAAGGCAGCTTCCATCCCGGCTCGCCCCGGGGATGGGCCAGCGCTAAGCGTTGCTTGACCAAAGCCTGGAGCGTCGATGGCAGGTACGGATAGGTGCAAGTCTGCTGCCTGGACAAGGACAGCCGGGTGAACTGCTTGAAGGTCACATAGCCCTTGTCGCCGGCCAGCGTCTCCAGGTCCTGCCTCGATAACACGTGGAACCGGGTGTCATCGAAGACGATCGCTCCCTGCTCTTCCCGTAGCGGCTGGGACAGTTCGGCGAGGATGTAGTAGTGAGCCTGGAAACCCTTGCGTTTCAGGTTCCTGTCTTGCAACAGGTTCCAACAAGCGGTCTGCTCGAGGCGCCAGCTCTTCGGTGAGGCAGTGCTCTTGATTTCGATGGTCAGGCCCCAGGTGAGTTGCAGATCGAATACGTCGCCCTGGTGCTGCTGCTCGAAACTCTTGCTCAGGCTTTTGCTGAGGTGGTCCGGGTAAGGGTTTTGCCTGGTGAAGCGCTCTACCAGGCACCCCGCGATCTGTTCGGCATGGCCAAGCGACTCGAGGCCCGGGCGCAGGAGTTCGGCCTCGGCACGATACCCGGGAAACAGCTTCCGCCACCCCAGGTGCGTAGCCCCAGCCAGGCAGCGGAGCTGGAGGTCAGCGGGCCAGCCATGCTATCCACCGGTAATGCAGGCTGGGCCATCGACCGGGCCGGGCTATGTAGCGGCCGGCTCAGCGCCGATCCAGCCACACGGTCTGGGCGTTGCAGAATTCACGCACGCCAAAGTGCGAGAGCTCACGGCCGAAGCCGCTTTTCTTCACGCCGCCGAAAGTCACCCGCGGGTCGCTGGCGCTGTAGCCGTTGATGAACACACCACCGGTTTCCAGTTCGTCGGTCATTTGCCGGGCGCGTTCCAGGTCGGCGGTGAACAGGGTTGCGGTCAGGCCGAATTCGCTGTCGTTGGCCAGTTCCAGGGCGTGTTGGGCGTCGCGGGCGGTGATGATCGAGGCCACCGGGCCGAACAGCTCCTGCTTGAACGACGTCATCTGGTCGGTAACGCCAGCCAGCACCGTGGGCGGGTAATAGTTGCCCGCGCCTGCGGGCTTGGTGCCGCCCAGCAACAGGCTGGCGCCTTCGGCCAGGGTCGCCTCGACCTGCTGGTGCAGTTCGTCGCGCAGGTCGAAGCGGGCCATGGGGCCGATGTAGGTGTCGCTGGCCAGCGGGTCGCCCAGCACCAGGGCGCGGGTGGCCTCGACGAAGCGCCGGGTGAACTCCTCCACCACGCCTTGCTCGATGATCAGGCGCTTGGCGGCGGCGCAGACCTGCCCGGTGTTCTGGTAACGGCCGACCACCGCGGCCTTGACCGCTTCGTCCAGGTCGGCGTCGTCGAGCACGATGAAGGGATCGCAGCCGCCCAGTTCCAGCACGCATTTCTTCAGCGCGGCCCCGGCCTGGGCACCGATGGCGATGCCGGCGCGCACGCTGCCGGTCAGGGTCACGGCGGCGATGCGTGGGTCGGCGATGGCCCGGGACACGCCGTCCGGGGTGACGTTGACCAGCTCGAAGACCCCCTCGGGGAAGCCGGCCTTGTGCATGGCTTCCAGCAGCAGGTAGGCGCTGCCCATGACGTTCGGCGCGTGCTTGAGCACGTAGGTGTTGCCGGCCAGCAGCGCCGGTACTGCGCCGCGCAGTACTTGCCAGATGGGGAAGTTCCACGGCATCACCGCCAGGATCGGCCCCAGCGGCCGGTACTCGATGCGGGCCTTGTGGTGTTCCACCAGGGTCGCTTCCGGGGCGAGCATGGCCGGGCCGTGCTCGGCGTACCACAGGCACAACTGGGCGCATTTCTCGATCTCGCCCCGGGCCTGGGCCAGGGGCTTGCCCATTTCCTGGGTGATCATGCGGGCCAGGGCCTCGCTGTTGTCACGCAGGACCTGGGCCAGGGCGACCATGTGGCCGGCACGGTTGGCGACGTCCAGGCGCTTCCATTGGCCGAAACCATGGCGGGCCCGTTCCAGGGCGGCGTCCAGGGCGACGTCCGACTGATAGGGATAGGCGCCGATCCGCTCGCCGGTGGCGGGGTTGATCGACAAGGCATGGGTATGGCTGGAAACAGAGGTCATGGCACCGTCCTGCAAGGTGGGAATGGCAGCAGGTTACGGGGCTGGTTCTTTGCTGAAAACTGAATAATATTGAGCAAGTCGTTCACGATTGGAGAATGAGATGGACCTGGTCCAGCTGGAGATTTTCAAGGCCGTTGCCGAGCAGGGCAGCATCAGCGCCGCGGCGCAGCTGATCCATCGGGTGCCGTCGAACCTGACCACGCGCATCAAGCAGTTGGAGCAGGACTTGGGCGTGGAGCTGTTCATCCGTGAAAAGAGCCGGATGCGCCTATCGCCCGCCGGCTGGAATTTCCTCGACTATGCCCGGCGCATCCTCGACCTGGTGGCCGAGGCACGCCTGACCGTGGCCGGCGAAGAACCCCAGGGCCCTTTTGCCCTGGGCTCCCTGGAGAGTACGGCAGCGGTGCGCATCCCGGCCCTGCTGGCGGCCTACAACCAGCGATACGCCAAGGTCGAACTGGACCTGTCCACCGGCCCTTCGGGGACCATGCTCGAAGGCGTGTTGTCCGGGCGGCTGGTGGCGGCGTTCGTCGATGGCCCGTTGCGCCACCCGAGCCTGGAAGGGCTGCCGGTGTTCGAGGAAGAGATGGTGCTGATCGCGCCCCTGGGCCATGCCCCCATCATCCGGGCGCGCGAAGTCAACGGTGAAAGCATCTACGCCTTTCGCGCCAACTGCTCCTATCGCCATCACTTCGAAAGCTGGTTCACCCAGGACGCCGCGGTGCCGGGCAAGATCCACGAGATGGAGTCCTACCACGGCATGCTGGCCTGCGTCAGCGCCGGCGCCGGGCTGGCCCTGATGCCGCGCAGCATGCTGGAAAGCATGCCCGGGGCGGCCACGGTGAGTGTCTGGCCCTTGTCCCCGCGCTTTCGTTTCCTGCAGACCTGGCTGGTCTGGCGGCGCGGCACCGTGTCCCAGAGCTTGAGCAGTTTTGTGCAATTGCTGGAGGAGCGGGGCATGGTGCTGGCCGAGGCATGAGCCGGATGGCCATGGGCGCTGGCACGGGCCAGCCGCTATCCGGTGGCCGTCTTGCGGCGCTGATGTTCAGCGCTTGCTCAAGGCCAGGCGCGCGGCGAACAGCATGAAGACCAGGCCGGTGGTGCGATCCATCCACTGGATCACCTTTTCCCGTCGCAGCACCCCGCTCAGGGAGCGAGTGGCGCCAATCAGCAGCAGTGCCCAGATCAGCCCGAGCATCACATGGATGCTCACCAGGCCGAAGGTCCAGGGCACCAGCGGCTCGCCCTGGGGAATGAACTGCGGCAGGAACGACACGTAGAAAATCCCCACCTTGGGATTGAGCGCGTTGCCCAGCATGCCCTTGAGAAACCAGTTGGCCTGGGGCTTTTCACTGGCCCTGGCGGGTACGAAGGCCCGTCGCGGGCGCAGCAGCATGTTGATCCCGAGCCAGGCCAGGTAGGCGGCGCCGCAGTACTTGAGCAGGTTGAAGGCCAGCTCCGACACCGCAATCAAGGCCCCCAGGCCGAAGGCCACGGCCGCGCCCCAGAGCAGGCAGCCGGCGTTGATTCCCAACGCTGCGCGCAGTGCCTGGCGCTTGCCTTCCACCGTGGCGGTGCGCAGCACCAGGGCGGTATCCAGCCCCGGGGTCAGGGTCAGCAGGGTGGCGGCCAGGGTGAAGGCCAGGAGGTTGTCGGTGATGGGCATGGGCAGGGCTTCAAGGCTGGGGGTGGTGAACGTTAGCACAGCCGTGGAGTGCCAATCTGCTCCACGGATGCCCGTGGTAGATCGCTGCCGCCGGTGGCCCGGAGTGAGTCTCAGGCCTTGCGCCTGACCAGTGCCAGATACACCCCGGCCTGTTTTTCCGATTCGATGTAATGGGCGCCTTCCAGATCGGCGACCTGAATCGGCTCCATCGCCAGTTGCAGCTCGGGGGCACCCCGGTAACGGTCGGAGCGATCGCTCAGTGCATGCCTGAAGGCTTGGAGAAAGGCATCAAGGTTGGCGAACTGGCCGTAGACATAGTTGCCTCGTTGGTCGCTGTAGAAGCGCGAGTAGGTCAGTAGCACGATGCCCCAGCGTTCGATGTGTTCGTCAGGCGTGGTGTGGGGAATCGGCTTGACCAGGTCCCTGCGAATTTGCCGAATCTTGTCATACGCATTCTTGTTGTTGTGCACCACCTTGAACTCTATGGCGGTGGAGGGTTGTTCGCCGTAGCTGTCCTCGACCCAGATATCCACCTTGCGTCGCTCGGCGGCGATCAGCCAGCGCGGGACGTTGCTGCGCGGCGGCTGGTTGGAGCAGAGGCGATAGTCCTCGCGTTCATCCAGCTGGCCGCCGAGGCCGAAGTGGTCGCGATTGATGTCCAGCAACGCCGCCGATTCCAGGCTCAGCCACAACTCGGGAGCGGCGGTGACGACGATGGATTTGAGGACGCGCTGGCGTTCCTCCTGTTGCAGGTGAGTCAGCAGCAGTTCGGTGAAGCGAGGAGCGAAGGACATGGGATCTCCGTATCAGGTGCAAAAAGGGCGGCAGGCTCGTCTGTAGGAGCGAGCTTGCTCGCGATGCTTGCCAAAGCACCGCGTGCTCCCTGTAAGTGGGCGTTATCGTTGATGTTCCGCGCCAGCCAGCGCGCTCCTGCCAGAGGCCGGCGGGTCAATACGGGCCGCGGGGTTCAGGGATGCCCAATTGCAGTTGCCGGGCTTCGATCTGTTTGTCCACGGCGCGTTTGCCACTGAGCAACTTGAGGTGCTGCACGCTGGGCGGCAGCTGGCTGTCGATCAGTGTCAGCAGGTCCAGCTGTGGGGCCTTGATGATGCGCAGGTCAGCGATGTTGGCGGTTTTCAGGCCGCTGATGGCCTCCAGGGTCTTGAGGTTGATCAGGCTCAGCTTGCGCAACTGCGGCGTCCCGCCAAGGTCCAGCCGGCTCAATTGCGCCTGATCCTCGATCCTCAACGCTTCCAACTGTGGAAAGCCCCCCAGGTCCAGCTGATTCAGGCCGCGGACCCGCAGGATGTCCAGTTCCGTCACGTAGGGGTTGCGCAGTTCCGGCATGCCCTCACGGCTGCCGAAACTCACTGACAGGCTGCGCAGGCCGGACATGCCGGCCACCATGCCCAGGGGCGTCTTGGCCGGCATGCGGTGCAGGGACAGGGTGGCGATGTTCGGGCACTGGCCCAGGACGTCCAGGTGGTGGCTTTGCGCGCTGATGGACAACTGCCGCAGGTCGGGCATCTGGCCGATGGGCGCCAGGTCGATGGCGGGCCCCTTGTCCAGGGAAAGCCGCAGTTGTTGCAGGTGCTTGAGGTTGGGCAGGGCCAGGAGCTCGGGCAGGCTGGCGCTGATGACTTGCAGGGCGAAATCCTTGAGCTTGTGCAGGCTGCCAATGGCTTCGAAGTGCTCCAGCGTGTCTAGGCAATCCAGGCTGAGGGACTGGACGTTGGGCAGGGCGAGCAAGGTGCGGCCGTCAAACGCGTTGCCTGGATAGTGGCTGTAGAAACGCACAGTGAGGCGCTCGCCGTAGCGGGCGCAGAGCGCGTCGAGCTGGTTCAGCAGATCCGCGTCATAGTGCGCGCCGCGTTCGAACTGGACGATGACCCGGGACTGTGGGTCGGCTTCCAGAGGGGGCTGGACTTTGAGTTTCAGGTCCTGCTGAGTCGGGGCGTGAATTCGGTTTGGAAACATCAGCGGTCCTTGATGATTTTCGCCGCGGCATCATGCCATTGCGCTGGCGCGGCTTCCATCGTCGAGTACGGCCAGCCTATGGATCGACCTGGCCCATCAGTTCGCTCACCGATTCCGGGCGCTTGGCGTAGCGCTGGGCCAACACCGCGCAGACCATCAGTTGGATCTGGTGGAACAGCATCAACGGCAGGATCAGCACACCCATGGTGCTGCCGGCGAACAGCACCTGGGCCATGGGTACGCCGGTGGCCAGGCTCTTCTTCGAGCCGCAGAACAAGATGGTGATGCGATCTTCCTGGTCGAAGCCCAGCAGCTTGCCCAGGACACTGGAGGCCAACAGCACCAGGCCCAGGAGGAGGCAGCAGGCCACCACCAGGCCGGCCAGGTCCCACAGCGGGATCTGCTGCCAGATGCCTTCGTTCACCGCCTCGCTGAAGGCCCCGTAGACCACCAGCAGGATCGAGCCCTGGTCGACGAACTTCAGCCAGTCCTTGTTGCGCCCGACCCAGGCGCCGATCCAGCGCCGGGCGATCTGCCCGGCAATGAACGGCAGCAACAGCTGCACGCTGATCTTGACGATCGCGTCCAGGGTCGAGCCGCTATCGCCGTGGACGTCGAGCAGCAGGGTCACCAGCAGCGGGGTGAGGAAGATCCCGAACAGGCTCGAGGCCGCGGCGCTGCAGATGGCCGCCGGGATATTGCCCCGGGCCAGGGAGGTGAAGGCGATCGCCGACTGCACCGTGGCCGGCAGCGCGCAGAGGTAGAGCATGCCCAGGTACAGGTCCTTGCCCACCATGGGCGATAGCAGCGGCTTGAGCGCCAGGCCCAGCAGCGGGAACAGCACGAAGGTCAGGCCGAAGACCAGCAGGTGCAGGCGCCAGTGGCCAGCCCCGGCGATGATCGCCTCGCGCGAGAGCTTGGCGCCGTGGAGGAAGAACAGCAGGCCGATGGCGAGGTTGGTCAGCCAGGCGAAGCCCGTGGCCACCTGGCCACTGGCGGGCAGGAAGCTGGCCAGCAAGACGACGCCGATCAGGGTCAGGGTGAAGTTGTCGGGTAACAGGCGGGAGCGCGACATGGGCAGGATCATCCGGGGGTTGCCAAGAACGATGGGGCGACTCTAACGTGGCTGTCATCTACCGACTAACGCCAAAGAGCCAGTTAATGCCGCCTAAAGGACATGAAAAGATCGTCAGGCGCAGTATTCCCGGTCTTCCCAGCTTGCCGCGGCCGGTGTACGGACGTACTGAGTCCTTGCCCAACCGGGCCCTGACCCGGCGCCACAGCCATCCCTGGGTGCAGTTGTCCTATGCCATCGCCGGGGTGCTGGAGATCCAGACCAGCGCTGGACGTTTCGTCGCGCCGCCACAACGGGCGGTGTGGATTCCCGCCGGAGTGCCGCACCGGGTGTTCAGTTCGCCGCGTACCGAAATGCGCAGCCTGTACCTGGATTGCAGCGTCACCGCCTGGGCCGATACCGACAGCTGCCAGGTGCTGGCGGTCAGCGACCTGCTGCGCGAGCTGATCCGCGCCTTCAGCGAGCTGCCGGTGGAGTACGTGCAGGACAGCGCCGACGGTCGCCTGGCCCAGGTGCTGCTGGACCAGCTGGCCGCCGCGCCGCAGCTGGACCTGATGCTGCCGCTGCCCCATGACGTGCGCCTGCGTTCGATCTACCGCAGCCTGCAGGCCCGTCCCGATCAGCAGACCACCCTGGGCCAGTGGGGGCAGAAACTCGGGGTCACCGAGAAGACCCTCAGCCGCTTGTTCCTCAAGGACACCGGGCTGACCTTTCGCGCCTGGCGCCAGCGCCTGCGCCTGCTGGGCGCCCTGACGCCGCTGGAGCAGGGCGAGCGGGTCACCGATGTGGCGCTGGCCTGTGGTTATGACTCGACCTCGGCCTTCATCGCCGCCTTTCGCCAGCAGTTCGACGCCACCCCGGGGGAGTTCTTCCGTGACGTGTGAAGGGCTCAGGTCCGTGGTGGGCGCAGCAGCTCGATGCGCTCCGGCGGCACCAGGGTGCGCAGGGTCTTGTACAGGGCCCGGGTCTCCAGCAGGTTCCAGATCCGCAGCAGGGTCTCCAGGGCATCCAGGGGCTTGCTGATAAAGTCCCGGGCGCCCAGGGCCAGCGCCCGCAGGCGGGTGTCACGGGTGGCGTCGGCGGTGAGCACCAGGATCGGCAGGTAGTCGTTGGCCGGGATCCGTCGATTCAGTTGTTCCAGTACGGCAAAGCCATCGAACTCGGGCATGTGCAGGTCGAGGATCACCAGGTCCGGCTCGAAGCTGTTGAACAGCTCCAGGGCGCGCAGCGGCTGGGTGCTGCTGAGAACGTTGTGCAGCCCTTCGCGGGCCAGCAGCTGTTCCATCAGGTCGAGGTTGGGGCGCTGGTCATCGATGATGAGGATGCGCAGATCGGCAGTCATGGGGGCTCCGGGAGACAGGCATCGAGGTGGGCGAAGAACACCGGGATGTGGATCGGCTTGGTCAGGATCGCCGTGGCCCCGGCATCGAGCAGGGCGCGCCGGGTCGGTTCGCTGGCGTCGGCGGTGATCATCAGGATCGGGGTGCTGGCCGTGGCGCTGGAGGCCCGCAGACGTTGCAGGACGTCCAGGCCGGGCAGGTCCGGCAGGTTGACGTCCAGCAGGATCATTTGCGGCGCGTGCTGGCGGGCCAGGTCCAGGCCCATCTGGCCTTGCATGCTCGACAGCAGCTGGATGCCCGGACGCCGTTGCAGCAGGGTTTCGATCAGCGCCAGGCTTTGCAGGTTGTCTTCGATGCACAGCACCTTGCCCTGGTAGCGGCTTGCGGGCTGTGGCGCCGGCACGTTCAGCGCCGGGGCGTCGAAGGGCGCCACGGCGGCTGCAGCGGCCAGGCGCACGAAGGGCAGCTCCAGGGTGAAGCAACTGCCGCTGCCCGGAGTGCTTTGTACGCGCAGGCTGCCGTCCATCATCTCCAGCAGGCTCCTGCTCAGGGCCAGCCCCAGGCCGGTGCCTTCGACCCTGGGGTCGGCGTCCAGGCGCTCGAAGGGCTTGAACAGGCGTTCCAGGCGTTCGGCGGTGATCCCGGCGCCGGTGTCGAGCACGCTCAGGCGCAGGCGCGATGCCTCGATCGCCACGTCGACGCTGACTCGGCCACCGGCGCGGTTGTACTTGATGGCGTTGGACAGCAGGTTGAGCAGCACCTGGATCAGGCGCTGGCGGTCGGCGACCACGCCGCTGTCCGCCGCCAGTTCCGGCAGCGGCTCCAGGGTGATGCCGCCGTCCGCGGCCATGGGCGACACCAGGGTCAGGGCTTCATGCAGCACCGCCGCCAGGGCCATGGGCTCGACGTTCAGTGGCAGGCGCCCGGCCTCGATGCGGGCAATGTCCAGCACCTCGTTGATCAGCCCCAGCAGGTGCTGCCCGGCCCGCAGGATATGCCCGACCTGGGGCCGCTGGCCGGCGCTGGAGTCCATGTCCAGCAGTTGCGCGAAGCCCAGGATGGCGTTCAGCGGAGTGCGCAGTTCGTGGCTCATGCGCGAGAGGAATTCGCTCTTGGCGCGGCTGGCGCTTTCCGCTTGCTCGCGGGCGGTGCCCAGGGCGATTTCCGCGGCGCGGCGGTCGGTGATGTCCCGGGTGATCTTGGAAAAGCCCCGCAGGGCGCCGCTGGCGTCGTACTGCGCGGTGATCACCACACTGGCCCAAAAGCGGCTGCCATCCTTGCGGCAGCGCCAGGCCTCTTCCATGTAGTGGCCGTGGGCGGTGGCTTCGCGCAGGGCCATGTCCGGGTGCTGGGGGCATTCTTCCGGCAAATAGAACAGGGAAAAATGCCGGCCGATGATTTCCTGCTCGCTGTAGCCCTTGATCCGTTCTGCGCCGACGTTCCAGGTGGTGACCCGGCCCGTGGTGTCCAGGGCGAAGATCCCGTAGTCCTTGACCCCGTCGATGATCAGCCGCAGGCGTTCCTCGTTGTCGCGCAGGGCCCGCTCGCGCTCGGCCAGCAGTTGCCCGGCTTCCACCAGGCGAGTGCCCAGCTGGCCGATTTCATCCTGCTCCGGTGCTTGCGGGCGCAGCGGCTGGCCCAGGGCCAGGCGCTGGGCATTGCCCTGTACCTGCTGTACCCGCGTGACGATGCCCCGGGACAGCAACAGCACCGCGACGATGGCGCCGAACAGACCGCAGCCGGCGGCCAGCAAGGTGGCGAACAGCAGGCGCATGCGGGTCGCCGCGGCGGCAGCGCTACGCTCGGCCAGCAGCGCATCCTCGCGCACGCGCATGGCGCTGATTTGCTCGCGCAGCACGTCCAGCACCTGTTTGTTGTCGATCAGGATCGCGGTCATCGTCGCAGCGTCGTCGCGGTGGCCGTTGCGCAGGGCCACCAGGCCGTCGAGCTTGGTGCGGATCAGCGGGGTGATGGTCTGCAGGTAGTCGCGCATGCGCGGGTCCTGGACATTCTGGTCCAGGCGTTGCAGCGCGGCCTCGATCTGCGGCCGGGCCTGGAGGTAGGCGGGCAGGAAGTCCTCGCGCCGGGTCAGCAGGTAGCCCCGCACGCTGGCGGCGGCCTCGGCCAGGAGGGTGTGCACCGCCTGGATATCGCCCTGCACCAGCAGCACCCGGCGCACGTCCTCCTCGGCGCGGGCGGTCTGGCGCTCGGTGCTGTAGATCAGTACCAAAGACAGCAACAGGATCACCAGCGGCAGGGAGATCACCACCAGCGCCTTGCCTCGCAGCGGCAGGTCGGCCCAGCGCCGGGCGTTGAGCAGGTTCACGGCCACTGCCCGGCAGGTTGCGCCACCAGTCCCAGGGCCATGCCGCGCACTGCGGCCTGGGTGCGGTCGGCGGCGCCGAGCTTGCCGATCACCCGTTCCACATGGGCCTTGGCGGTGCCGGTGGTGATGCCGAGCTTTTCACCGATTTCGCGGTTACTGAAGCCTCCGGCCACCAGTCCCAGCACCTGGCGTTCGCGGGCGGTCAGGGCCTGAGCCTGGGGCGCCTGGCCGTTGCCGCGTTCGCTCATGCGCCGCAGCAGGCGGGCGCTGACGGCGCTGTTGAGCGCCTCTTCGCCCCGGGCCACGCGCTGCAGGGCGTCGAGCACTTCCTCGCGGCTGGCGTCCTTGAGCAGGTAACCCATGACGCCGGCAGCCATGGCGGCTTCCAGGTGATCGGGACTGTCGTCCATGGTGAAGATCAGCACCTTGATGTCGGGCTGGCGCTGTTGCAGCAGGCGCGCGGCCCCCAGGCCATTGAGCAGGGGCATGCGGATATCGAGGATGGCCAGGTCCGGACGCAGTTGTTCGCACAGGGCCAGGGCTTGCTCGCCATCCCGGGCTTGGCCCACCACCTCGAATTCCGGGTTGCCCGCCAGCAGGGCGATGAACCCGGTGCGGGTGACTTCGTGATCGTCCGCCAGGACCAGGCGGATCACCGCTGTCATAACGCTTGCTCCAGGGCCTGGAGCGGCACGCGGACGAGAATCCGAGTGCCGCTGCCGGGCTGGCTGTGGCAGGTGAAACGCCCGCCCAGCAAATGAGTGCGTTCCTGCATGGCCACCTGGCCCCACTGTTCGCTGCCCTGGCCGGATGCCGGCTGGAAACCGGTGCCGTCGTCGCTGATGCCGAGCACGGCCTGGCCGGCTTCCAGGGCCAGGTCCAGGCTGACGTTGTGGGCCCGGGCGTGCTTGAGGATGTTGTTGATGGCTTCCTGGGCAATGCGGAACAGGGCGATTTCCAGGGCCACCGGCAGGCGCTCCGGGGAGCGCTGCCGCCAGTGCACCGCCAGTCCGGCGTCGCGCAGGCGGTCGGCCTCGCGGTCGATGGCCCGCAGCAGGCCGAAGTCGTCCAGCACATGGGGGCGCAGGCCGCCGATCAGTTGCCGGCCTTCGCCGACGCAGCCCTGGGCCAATTGCAGGATGGTCTGCAATTCATCGTGCAGGGGCCCCGGCAGTGGCGGGCAGCGCCCGGCGAACCCCTGCAGGCGCTGGTGCAGCCCGGCCAGGGTTTGCGCCAGGCCGTCGTGCAGGTCGTAGGCGACGCGCTTGCGTTCATCCTCCTGGGCGCTGAACAGGCGCTGCACCAGCTCCGACATGCTGCGTTCGCGGGCTTGCAGATCCTGCAGCAGGCGCTGGTTCTCCAGGTGCGTGGCCAACAGCGTGGCCAGCAGTTGCAGGGATTCCAGGTCTTCGCTGTCCGGTGCGCTGATGGGCACGCTGTTGGCCAGCAGCAGGGCGCCGAAGGCCTGGCCGTCGGCGCGGTGCAGCAGTACGCGCAGCACCCCGGCTTGCGCAAGCGGGCGCTCCAGCCACTGGGCCTGCCCGGCCACGGCACGCAGGGCCTGCAGGCATTCGCCGTGGCCCTGTTCGGCGCTGGCATGGACCACGCCGTCGCTGTTCCATTCCAGCAACAGCCCCTGGTCCATGGCGACAAAGGCGCAGGCCCGTTGCACCACCCGCTGGCGCATCTGTTCGGGGCCCAGTTGCAGCAGTTCCTGGCCGGTGTCCACCAGCAACCGCAGACGTGCGGCGCGGCTTTGCGACTGCCGGTACTGGCTGCGCAAGGACAGGGCGCTGGCGGGATCGAGGGACGGGCTGGGCATCGGGAAACTCCAGGGTGGGGCGGTGCAGTGGCTCGGGGCAGGGCATTAGACCCCGGGCCCGCTATCGCGCCTATCTGCCGAATGGCATAGAGCGCGGGCTCCAGTTGGCCGATGGCGCGGGCGGCGGCCCGGGACACAGTGGGGCTCATTGAAACCCACTGGAGTCCGTGAATGAAACTGAAACGCACCGCCCTGGCCCTGTTCGTCGTGCTGAGCGCGCCACTGGCTCAGGCCCTGGAAGCCACTCCCTACGTGTACCGCACCGTGGCCGAGCAACCGCAGAACCTGCAGGACCGGGAAATCGCCGGCCTCTTCGACCGCTGGAACAGCGCCCTGCAGACCGGCAACCCGCAAGCCGTGGTCAGCCTCTATGCACCGGATGCAGTGTTGCAACCCACGGTTTCCAACCAGGTGCGCAGCACCCACGCGCAGATCCAGGACTACTTCGAGCACTTCATGAGCTCGCGACCGGTGGGCCAGATCAACTACCGGGAGATCCGTCGCCTGGGTCCGGATGCGGCCATGGACAGCGGCGTCTACACCTTCACCCTGACTGCCGCCGACGGTAAGAAACATCAACTCCAGGCCCGCTACACCTTCCTCTACGAACGCCTGGGCGGGGAGTGGAAAATCCTCAACCACCACTCTTCGGCCATGCCGCAAGTGCAGCCGCAGTTGCAAGCCAGCCACTGATCCAGGCGCTGCACCCTGGCGCCGAGCCTTTGCTCGGCGTTGTTGTCACTGTTCGCGGTAGCGCCCCGGGGTCATGCCGAACCAGCGCAGGCAGGCCTTGTGAAAGCTGCTCTGGTCGCGAAAGCCCAACAGGGCGCCGATGTACTTGACGCTGCGCATGGAGTTGCGCAGAAAACTGTGGGCCAGCATCAGCCGTGCCTCGTCCAGCAACGCCGAGAAGTGCACGTCTTCATGGCCCAGGCTGCGTTGCAGGCTGCGGGTGCTGACCCCCACCGCCTGGGCGATATGCGGCAGGTCGCTGGGCGCGCCCTGGGCCAGGGATTCGGACAGGGCGCGGCGCACCCGCGCGGTCATCGAACCGCTGAGCAGCACATCGAGGCGGTTGCGGGCGTATTCCATGTGCAGCACATCCAGCGCCGGGTCGGCGGTGGGCAGGGCGATGGCGCAGTCCTGGCTGCTAAAGGTCAGGCTGTTGTGGGGCGCGCAGAACTGCAGGTTGTCACCCATCAGCCGGCGCAGCAGGCGCGTGTCCGCAGGCTCGGGGTAGGTGAAGGCCGCCAGCAGTGGCCGTGGCTTGTGCTGGGGCAGCAGCCAGTGCAGCAGGCCCAGGGTCTGGGCGGCGCCGGCGTCGATCACCGCCCGGGGAATCAGCGAAGGCTCGGCGGTGACGTCGAAGCCGATCAGTTGCAATGCATCGGGCTTGCGTTCCAGGCACATGTAGAAGCCGTTGCTGGTCAGCGCCTGGTAGTCCACCAGGCGCTGCAACGCCGCTCCCAGGGTTGCGCAGGACATCACCGCATAGCCCAGGGCTTCCAGGTTGGCCGGGTGGGCCTTGCTGTAGGCCAGCAACCCGAGGTCTGGATTGCCGGTGCGCCGGGTGGCTTCGCGCATCGCTTGATAGACCAGTTCCAGCCTTACGCCCTGGGGATTGTCCTCAACGTCCTGGATGCTGCTGCCGAAGGTTCTGAGCAGGGCATCGACATTGGCGCCGCCTTCTCTGATGACATCGGCAAGCACCCGAAAGCTGGCGCTGGTCATTCTGTGCATAGGTCTTCCTGGACTGGTGGCTAAATGATGTCGATGAGGCCATTTGCATGATTGCAATAAACAAAAGGCCGCAGACGAATAAGCACAGGCCCAGGTTTCCAAGGACAAGCGAAAGGTATCCGGGAACACTTCCGAGTGACCTGGGCAGGGTCGATCATGGTTGGGCAGGGACCCTTGGGCGCGCGCTGGCCGCTGTGTCACACCACGTCCGAGGGGGCATCGTTGGCTGGCCTATGGATCTGTCATGCAAAGCGTCAAAGACTTTTATCGCGAACTGGCCATGGGCCATTTGGTGCTGGCATTCCAGCCGGTGGTGTGGCTGCCGGACAGCAGTCGGGTGCTCTACCACGAAGGGTTGCTGCGCCATGTCGATGCCCAGGGCGGGGATGTCTACCCCCTGGCGCTGCTGGAAAAACACCAGCTGATGCGCGAGCTGGATCGCAGCGTGGTGCTCTGTGTGATCGATGGCCTGCAACGGGATGAACGCTTGCGTCTGGGGTGCAATATTTCCGCCCAGAGCGCGATCATCGATCCGTTCTGGTACGTCATCCTCCAGCAACTGCGGGATTTGCCCTCAGTGGCCGCGCGACTGGTGATCGAGATCACCGAAAGCGCCACGCCGCCGAGCATCGAGGCGGCTGGCGAATTCGTCCTGTGCCTGCGCAAGCTGGGCTGCCGGGTGGCCATCGACGATTTCGGCGCGGGCCTGGGTACCCTGGAGTTCATCCGCCAGACGCGGCCGGACATCGTCAAGATCGACAAGGGCTACATCCAGCGCGCCCGTGGTGAACTCAACAGCGCCCAGACCCTCAGCCACCTGGTGCAGTTGTGCAAGACCCTGGCGCCCTGCGTGATCGTCGAAGGGCTCGAGACTGCCACCGACCAGGGCCTGGCCATGGCCTGTGGTGGCGAGTGGGGGCAGGGCTATCTATACGGCCGCCCCCAGGTGGAGCGCCTGGGGCGACGTTGCCGCCTGGCGCCGCGGGTGCCAGCGCTGTGCACGCCGGATCAGGCGTAGCCTGGTTGCGCCAAGGCACGACGCATGCTCGCCCGAAGGGGCTCAATCAGCCTGCGGGGCGATGGGCGGGGCGTGGGCTGTCGGATCCTGCACCTGGGCACCGATGGGCAATGCCGGCAGGTCTTCCTCGGGAAGCTCCTTCATATTCACGTGCATGTTGCGCTTGGGCCGGTCCGGCTGGAACGCGTCGTAGGGCAGCAGCACGGTGTCGAGCGCCGCGTCCAGGGGCAGGCTGGCGATCATCAGGATCGGGCACACCACCGTCACCCAGCAGCCGCCGGTGATCATGCGTGCATAGCCCATGTCATAGCCGGTGAGCACTTGGGCGTTGGTCTTGACGCTGCGGTAGTAGCGGTCGTCGCGAAAGTCCAGGGCATTGCCACGGGTCATGTAGGTGCCGCAGCCGGACAGCAGCAGGGTGTTGAGCAGCAACAGGCAAGTGATGATTCGGATGATCAGGCTTCCACGCAGGGTCGAAACAGGGGCGGGCGAGAATCAGCGATTGATCGCGTCATAGGGCAGCAGCGCGGTGTCGGCCACGGCATCCACCGGCAGGCTGACGATGGCCACTACCGGGCAGACGATGCTCATCCAGCAGAAAAGCGTGACGTAGCCGTCGTAGCCGCTGGCACCGCGCATGGTCAGGAGCTCGATATTGGCCTGGGTGCCTTTGTAGTAGTCGTAGCGGGTGTGGGAATTGGGGGTGCGGGCGATCAGGGTGCCGCAGGCCACGAGGGACAGCAGGGGCACAACGAGCAGAGCATTGCGGACTTTGATGGCGCCATTCCTTAGCAAGCGGTTTTTTTCCGCGCGCATGGTCGCAGAAGCCCGGTGCAGACGCTAGATTGAGCGCTGAATAAATCGCATGGCCGGGAGGTTTCGATGACGGGAGAGCGCAGCGTCGCGCGGCTGTTCGCCGAGGAACCGCTGTCCTGGGGGCTACGGGGTGACCCCTATCTGTGGCGAGCGCTGGCCACGCATCTGGCCCACGCGCCCTGGCCGACCACGGCGCAGCAGTTGGAGGCCCTGGTCGTCCAGGCCTTCGAGCAACTGACAGGCAGGGCCTGGAGCTCGGCAGGGCATTTCTTCGTCGAGGCCTTTGCCCATGGCGGCATGTCCAGCGGCGGGATTTCCATGAGCTTCTGGCACGAGAGCGGCCTGCCTCTGTTGCGCGCCCGTTGGGCTCAAGCCTGATCAGACTTCGCTGGGTATCAGCATCAGCAGGTCGGTATCGCCAATATCCACCCCGGCCTGGGTCAGCAGGGTGCTGGCCTGGCCGCGGTGGTGGGTCTGGTGATTGAAGAAATGCACCAGCAGGCTATAGAAATTGCGCTCGCTGACCACGCCCCGGGTATTGGCATAGTGCAGGGCGCTGTCAAGGTCGGTGTCGTTCAGCGCCTGGCTGAAATCGAGGATCGACTGGTCCAGCCACTGACGCTGCTGCCAGAGCCCGCGGATGTCGGCAAACAGCAGGGTCTTGAGGTCCTGGGGGGTGGCCACCTGGTGCAGCGGCGCCAGGGCCGCAAACCGCGCCGGGTGCTGGGCAAAGCGCTTGAGCCAGATCGTGTCGCCGGCCAGCAAATGATTGAGGGTGCCGAGGATCGAGCCGAAAAACGCCTGTCGGTCCAGAGCCAGTTGCGCATCCGACAGGTTCATGGCGGCGCTGTACAGCTTGCCGTTCATCCACTGGTTGTAGCGGGCCATCAGGCACAGATGCTCGGTGCGGTTCATTGCGGTTCATTGCGGTTCCTTTCGGGAGTGAGGCGGGCGCACGGCAGCTTCGCAAGCCTCGGTGCCGCCATGCAAGAGGCGTCGCGAAAGCCTTGTACGCAGGCCGTTTGCAGGGCTGGGCAGCCATTAAAAAAACCGCCCCTTTGGCCCCGATAACATCGTTTCTCGGGGCTTGGGCTTTTCTCTATATTGGCCACCAGATCCAGCGCGGCAACAGGCCGCGCACCCTTAATGGTGAGCCGTCGCAATGAATAAAAAACCTGAACGCACAGGGCTGGAAAACCCCGGGACCGCTACCCGGGTGGTCTGGGGCGGAGAGCAGATCCGTCACCCCTACAACGCCACGCAAACACCGATTGTCGCCAGTGCCGCTTATGGCTACGACGATATCGACCAGTGGTACGACGTGGCCCTGGGCAAGGCCCCGGGCTTTATCTACAGCCGCATGAGCAACCCCACGGTGGAAACCCTGGAAGCCAAGTTGCGGGACCTGGAAAGTGCCGAATCGGCGGTGGCCTTCAGCAGCGGCATGGCGGCCATCAGCGGCGTGCTCTACAGCTTCCTGCGCCACGGCCAACGGGTGGTGTCGACCAAGGACAGCTACGGTGGCACCAACAAGATCTTCGAGGAATTCCTGCCGCGCATGGGCGTGGCCGTCACCCTGTGTGAAACCTTCGACCAGCAGCAGATCGAGGCCGAGATCGCCAAGGGCTGCGACCTGCTGTACCTGGAAACCCCGACCAACCCGACGCTGAAGATTGTCGATATCCAGCGTCTGGTCGCCGCGGCGAAACAGGTCGGCGCCCTGGTGGTGGCGGACAACACCTTCGCCACGCCGCTGAACCAGAACCCCCTGGCGCTGGGCGTGGATGTGGTGATCCACAGCGCCACCAAGTTCCTCAGTGGCCACGGCGATGTGCTGGGCGGCGTGGCCTGCGGCAGCGAGGCGCTGATGAGCCAGGTGCGTCACTACCGGGAAATCAACGGCGCCAGCCTCGATCCGTTCTCGGCCTACCTGATCATCCGCGGGATCAAGACCCTGGCCCTGCGCATGCGCCAGCAACAGCACAGCGCCGCGCAGCTGGCGCAGTTCCTGCTCAACGAGCCGCTGGTGGAGGCGGTGAACTACCCGGGCCTGCCCAGCCACCCGAATCACGCCGTGGCCTGTGCGCAGATGCGCGGTTTCGGCGCCATCGTCAGCTTCGTCCTGGTGGGCGGCATGGACAGCGTCAAGCTGCTGTTGCCGCGCCTGCGCTATGCCCACTGCGCCGGCAACCTGGGCGCGGTGGAAACCATCTACGGCCCGGCGCGCACCACCAGCCATGTCGAAAACACCCTGGAAGAGCGTCAGGCCCTGGGTATTTCCGAAGGGCTGGTGCGGATCTCGGTCGGCATCGAAGACACCGATGACCTGCTGGCAGACCTGCAGCAGGCCTTCGCCTGGCTGCGCCAATCCCTCAAGCAGCATGCGGCGCCCGGCGCCGTCCCTTCCCTGAATGCCCAGGCCGAGGCGGCCCACTGAAAAGAGCGCGCGACACCCCCACGGCAAGGCAGCCAGTGGGGCTTCATGAAGAGGAATAACAATAAAAACCTGGTGGCATCCGATTTGTTTTCTGCCCATTTCCACAGTTGCAGAAATTGAGACTTGCCCTGACAACTTTCATGAGAACCATCATGTCCCTACAAGAACAACAGACCGACTTGCGCGGCGGCTTCAAGCAAGAAATGCAGACCCGGCACATTGTCATGCTCGCCCTTGGCGGGGTGATCGGCACCGGGCTGTTCCTCACTTCCGGCTACACGGTGAACCAGGCCGGCCCGTTGGGCGCGGTGATCGCCTACATCATCGGCGCGCTGATGGTGTACCTGGTGATGATGTGCCTCGGCGAGCTGGCGGTGCAGATGCCCGAGACCGGCTCCTTCAGCACCTACGCCACCCGCTTTCTCGGCCCCGGTACCGGCTACACCGTGGCCTGGCTGTACTGGCTGACCTGGACCGTGGCCATCGGCTCGGAATTCACCGCCGCCGGAATCCTCATGGCCCGCTGGTTCCCCGAGACCCCGGTGTGGATCTGGAGCGCGCTGTTCGCCATGGTGGTGTTTTTGTCCAACGTGGTGTCGGTGCGGCTGTTCGCCGAGACCGAGTTCTGGCTGTCGCTGGTCAAGGTGGTCACCGTGCTGGTGTTTCTGGCAGTGGGCGGCGGCGCGATTCTCGGTCTTCTGCACATCGACCAGGCCCACAGCATCGGCCTGAGCAACTTCACCCGCGAGGGGCTGTTCCCCACCGGTTTCATGCCGATCGCCATGACCCTGCTGGCGGTGGCCTTCGCTTTCTCCGGCACCGAACTGATCGGCATCGCCGCCGGGGAAACCCGCGACCCGCAACGCAACGTGCCGCGGGCGATCCGCACCACGGTGCTGCGCCTGGCGATCTTCTTCGTCGGCACCATCTTCGTCCTCGCCACCCTGTTGCCGCGGGAGCAGGCCGGTTTGGTGGAAAGCCCGTTCGTCACGGTGTTCACCTACATCGGCATTCCGTACTCGGCCGACATCATGAACTTCGTGATCATCAGTGCGCTGCTGTCCGCCGCCAACTCCGGGCTGTACGCCGCCTCGCGGATGCTCTGGACCCTGAGCGACCAGGGGCACCTGCCCAAGCAGTTCTCGGTCCTGACCCGCATGGGCACGCCACTCAACGCGATCATCGTGAGCATGGCCGGTGGCGCCGCCTCCCTGCTCAGCAGCGTGTTCGCCCCGGACACCATCTACCTGGCCCTGGTGTCGATTTCCGGGCTGGCGGTGGTGGCGGTGTGGATGAGCATCGCCGCCAGCCAGATCGCCTTTCGCCGGCACTTCGTGGCCAACGGCGGTGATGTGCGCGACTTGAAGTTCCGTGTTCGTGGTTACCCCTGGGTGCCGCTGGCGGCGTTGTTCTGCTGCGCCCTGGCCTGTGTCGGCATCGGTTTCGACCCCGAGCAGCGCGTGGCCTTGTACTTCGGCGTGCCCTTCATCGCCTGGTGCTACTTCGTGTATTACATTACCCGCAGTAGCCGCCAGCGGCGCCTGTCCCTGGCACCCCTGGCACGGCCCTCCGATGCCCTGCGGGGTTGAGGGGTGTGCCCGGCGCCCAGGGTGTCCATGAGAGCCAGGCCATGAAGCAGAAAAGCTTGCCCCCGCTGAACTGGCTGCGCGCCTTCGAGGTGTCCGCCCGTTGCCTTAACTTCACCCACGCCGCCGAGGAACTGTTCCTCACCCAGGGCGCGGTGAGCCAACAGATCCGCCAGCTGGAAAGCCACCTCGGGGTGGCGCTGTTCAAGCGCCTGCCCCGGGGCCTGGACCTGACCGAGGAGGGCCGTTCCTACCTGCCGGTGGTACAGGACGCCATTACCCGGCTGGCGGTGGGCACCAACGAGATCTTCGGCCAGCACAAGCGCCGGCCGATCAAGGTACGCGGCAGCCTGGCGTTTTTCGTCCACTGGCTGGCGCCCAAGCTGGCGGATTTTCAGCACAGGCATCCGCTGGTGGATATCCGCTACATCAGCAATATCTGGGTCAAGGAACTGGACGGCGAGGACGACCTGGAAATTCGTTGGGGTCATGGCCACTGGCCGGGGCTGGTGGCCCAGCGCCTGACCTGGGACACGCTGTTCCCGGTATGCGCCCCGGCCTTGTTGGACAAGGCGCCGCTAGAGGTGCCGGCGGACCTGGCCCGGCACCCGCTGCTGCACGTGCTGGGCTACGAAGAGGGCTGGGGCTACTGGCTGCAGCGCGCGGGTGCCGAGCAGGTGGATTCGTCCCGGGGGATGCAGTTCGATACCCTGATTTCCACCTTGCGCATGGCCGAACTGGGCCTCGGCGTGGCCCTGGCCCGTTCCTCCATGGTCGACCAGATGCTCGCCGACGGGCGTTTGCTGGAGCCTTTTAGTCAGCGCATCGAAGCCAGCGAATCCTTTTACCTGGTGCGTGGCGCCGGGGCCGATCCACACCCCGATGCGCTGGAATTTTCCACCTGGCTGGTGGAACAGGCCCATCTCCATAAATGACTGGCCGGAGCCAAGCATGCGTTATGTGAGTACCCGCAGTACCACCGAGCAGGTGGATTTCGAAAGCGTGGTGTTGTCTGGCGTGGCCGCCGATGGCGGGCTGTACGTGCCTGCCGAGCTGCCACGTTTCAGCCCCCAGGAGATCGCCAATTGGTCGACCCTGGATTACCCCGAACTGGCCTTCCGGGTGCTCAGCCCCTTTGTCGGCGAGTGCCTGCCCGAGGCGGACTTCAAGGCCTTGCTCAGCCGTGCCTACAGCGGCTTTGGTCACCGCGCGGTGGCGCCCCTGCGGCAGATCGACCGCAATGAATGGGTGCTGGAACTGTTCCATGGGCCCACGGGCTCGGCCAAGGATTTTGCCGCGCGGTTGCAGGCGCAACTGGTGGGCTATTTCCTCCAGCGCCGGCAGCGTCACGGGGTGCTGGTGGGGGCCAGCAACGGCGATACCGCGCTGGCGGCCATCGACGCCTTCAAGGACTGCCCGCAGACCCAGGTGCTGGTGTTCTATCCGCAGCACGGGGTGCCCGAGCAGCAAGGGCAGCAGTTGCAGGCGGCACACAACCCCCGGCTGTGGCGCTTTGCCGTGGAAGGCAGCTTCGACGACTGCCAGACCCTGGTGGCTCGCCTGCTGCGCCAGTGGCCCTTGGCCGAGCGCGAGGTGATCGGCTTCAACTCCAGCAACTGGGTCGGGGTCATGGCCCAGCTGGTGCTGTATTTCCATGCCGTGCTGCAACTGGGGGGCGGCCAGCGGCCCATCGGTTTCAGCGTTCCGGCGGCGAGCTTCGCCGAAGTCTATGCCGGCTATATCGTGCAGAAGATGGGCCTGCCCATCACCCAGATGATTGTCGCCACTAACCGCAACGACGCCCTGCACCAGCTTTTCCTGAAGAACCGCTATTGCCGCGCCGAGGCCAGCCAGAGCCTGTCGCCGGCCATGGACCTGTCGCTGTTCGCCAACCTGGAGCGCTTTGTCTGGGAACTGTATGGCCAGGACCCGCACGCGGTGGCGGGCCTGATGCAGCGCTTTGAAGGCAGCGGCGAGATGAGCCTGGGCAACGAGTTCTGGTTGCAGGCGCGGATGATCATCGACTCCTACTCGGTCAGCGATGAAGAGACCGGCAAGGAGATCAGCAGCCTCTATCGGGACACCGGCTACATCATCGACCCCCATGCCGCCATCGGCGTCCTGGCGGCGCGCCTGTACCGGCGCAGCCTGGTGGCGCCCATGGTCACCCTGGGGGAGATCGCGCCGGCCAAGTCGGCGCGGCTCCTGGCTTCCCTGGGTATTCCCGGAGTGGTCCCACAGCCGCTCGCGGCGCCTTCCACGGCGCAGTGGCAAGCACTGGCAGCGGATGATTTTGCCGCCGTACTGCACTGCCTGAAGGCACTGTGATGGGCACCGCGAAGGAGGCTTCATGAAGCGGATCCTGGATCCACTGGACGAACGCATCATGGCCGAGCTGACCCGCAATGCCCGGGCGGCTCATGCCGAGCTGGCGGCCAAGGTCAACCTGTCGCGCAACGCGGTGCGCCAGCGCATCGAACGCCTGGAGCGCGACGGTGCGATCCAGGGCTACACCATCCGCGTGGGCGAGGGGCGTGGGGCGGATACCCGGATCAATGCGCTGATCTTCGTCTACCGCTACGACCGCATGCGCGGCGCCGAGGTGCTGCAAGCCTTGCGTGCCATGCCGGAGATCGTCCAGTGCGAAGTGCTCAGCGGCGAGTTCGATGTGCTGGTGCGGGTCAGCGCCGCCACGGCGGAGCGGGTGCACCGGGTGTGGAATGACATCGCTGCCTTGCCCGGGGTGGAAAACACCGTGACTTCCTTTGTCTTGTCCTCCGTGAGCTAGGCGCAGCCCTGCGCGTAAAAAAGCCAACGCAAGTTGGCTTTTTTTATGCCCGTTCACCTGCCTCCCGGGCTGGGCAAAATGCTCAGCAAATACAGCAAAACGGCATATTTCACTGCCCGGGTCCGAACCCTAACCTTGTGTCCATCAGCTTCTCAACCGGAATGGAACACAACAAAAATGACTGAATACAATATCGCCCTGGTGGGCTTCGGTGGGGTCAACCGGGCCCTGGCGCAGTTGATTGCCGAGCGCAATCAGGCGTGGAAAAAACAGTTGGGTTTCAGCTTGAAGATCGTTGGCATCAGCGATCTGTTCCTGGGCTCCATCGTCGCTCCCCAGGGGCTGGATGCCGGTCTGCTGAGCAAGGTGCCGGCAACCAGAGGCGCGTTGGCGCAACTGCCGGGCGGCCAGGTGGAGGCACTCAATGAGCAGGTGATCAAGGACTCCGGCGCTCACATCATGGCCGAGGCCACTTTCACCAACCCGGTGGACGGCGAACCAGCCAGTACCTTCTGTCGTTGGGCCCTGGAGCAGGGCAAGCATGTGGTAACCACCAACAAGGGCCCCATTGCCCTGCACGGCGCCGAACTCAAGGCACTGGCCCAGCGCAATCTGGCGGCCTTCGAATATGAAGGGGCGGTGATGAGCGGCACCCCGGTGATCCGCATGGCCAAGCAGTCCCTGGCCGGCAGTGGGCTGCTGGGGTTCGAAGGCATCCTCAATGGCACGTCCAACTTTGTGCTGACCCGCATGGAAGCCGGCCTGGGCTTTGCCGAAGCGGTGGCCGAGGCCCAGGCCCTGGGTTACGCCGAGGCCGATCCGAGCGCGGATGTCGAAGGCTTCGATGTGCGCCTGAAGGTGGTGATCCTGGCCAACGAACTCTTGGGTGCGCAGTTGACGGTCAATGACGTCGCCTGCCGCGGGATCTCCGGCCTGACGGCCCAAGACCTGGCCCAGGCCCGTGCCGAGGGTATGTGCTGGAAGCTGATCGGTTCGGCCCGGCGCCTGGCCGACGGCGCCCTGGAGGCCAGTGTCGAGCCGCGCCTGTTGCCGCTGGAGCATCCGCTGGCAGGTATCTCCGGGGCGATCAATGCACTGTCGTTCAACACCGAGCTGTTGGGGGCGGTGACGGTTTCCGGGCCGGGCGCTGGGCGCATCGAGACGGCCTTTGCCTTGCTCTCGGACATCATCCACATCCACCAATCGCGCTCGGCCCGCTAGGAGAATGCCCATGAATCTGTCTCGCCTGGTGCCTCTGGCCGACTCGATTGAAGTGCGCAGCCCCTTTGATGGACGGGTCATCGGCAGCGTGCCGCGCACCGATGCCAGCGCCGTGCCCTACCTGTTGCAGCAGGCCCGCGAGGGCGTGCGGACTTGCGCTGCCCTGCCGCGTTTCCAGCGGGCGCGGATTCTTGAGCAGGCGGCCCTGAAGATTGAACGTGACGCCGAGCACTTCGCCCGGTTGATCGTCGATGAAGCGGGCAAGACCCTGAAACAGGCGCAGAAGGAGGTCAAGCGCTGCGTCAATACCCTCAAGCTGTCGGCCGAAGAGGCCAAGCGCAATGCCGGTGAGGTGCTGCCCTTCGACGCTTACGAAGGCTCGGAAAACCGCCAGGGCTGGTTCTCTCGCGAGCCCCTGGGGCTGATCCTGGCGATCACGCCTTACAACGATCCGTTGAACCTGGTGGCGCACAAGCTTGGCCCGGCGATTGCCGGGGGCAACGGGGTGATTCTCAAGCCCTCGGAGCTGGCGCCGCTGTCGGCGATCAAGCTGGTGGAATACCTGCGCGATGCCGGCCTGCCAGAGTCGGTGGTGACCCTGGCCACCGGCGGCGCGGATTTGGGCAAGGCCCTGGTGGAAGCCCGCGAGGTGCGCATGGTGTCGTTCACCGGCGGCTTCGTCACCGGCGAGCAGATTGCCCGCAGCGCCGGTTTGAAGAAGCTGGCCATGGACCTGGGAGGCAATGCGCCGGTGATCGTGATGGCCGACTGCGACCTGGCGGCGACGGTGGAAAGCTGCGTGTCCGGAGCCTTCTGGGCGGCGGGGCAGAACTGCATCGGCACCCAGCGCCTGCTGGTCCAGGCCTCGATCTATGAGGCATTTCGCGAGGCTTTTGTCCGCCTTGCCCGTACTCAGGTCAGTGGCGACCCGCTGGCCAGCAGCACGGACATCGGGCCGATGATCAGCCAGCAGGCGGCACAGCGCGCCCAGGCCATGGTGGACGAAGCCCTGCAGCAAGGCGCGCGGCTGCTGTGCGGGCACCAGCGCCAGGGTTCCTGCTACGCCGCCACGGTGCTGGAGAACGTCGATCACCGCAGTCGCCTGTGGCGCGATGAGGTGTTCGCCCCGGTGGTGGTGTTGCAGCCGTTCGACGACCTGGACCAGGCCATCGCCCTGGCCAACCAGCCGGAGTACAGCCTGCATGCGGGGATCTTCACCAACGACCTGCGTATCGCCATGGACGCCGCGCGGCGTATCGAGGCGGGCGGGGTGATGATCAACGACTCTTCCGACTACCGTTTCGATGCCATGCCCTTTGGCGGCTTCAAGTACGGCAGCCTGGGGCGCGAAGGAGTGCGTTTTGCCTATGAGGAAATGACCCAGCCCAAGGTGGTGTGCTTGAACCGCCTGGGCTGAGGGACATAGCGCTAACACGACAGGTCGTCGGGCACCGGGCAGGTTTGGTCACCTGCCCGGTGTTTTTTTGCCGGCGACGCGGGGCGATGAATCGATCGCGATACGGGCAATGGTAGAGTTCGCCGCTTCAGGATGAACGATGCAGGAAGCGGGTCAATGATCAAGGTGTGGTTGCAACAAGGGCGCGGCCTGTGGCTGGCGCTGTTTCTCGGGCTGCTGCCGGCGCTGGTGCACGCCGAGGAGGCGCCGCCGGGGCTGGTGAATGTGCCCCTGGATCGGCGAGTGATCGACCTGACCGCGACCTTGGACAGCGTCACTCAAGAGCGGATGGTGCACAAGCTGGAGGCCCTGGAGCAGCGCCGCGGCGCGCAGATCGCGGTGATGCTGGTGCCCCACCTGGGCCAGCAGAGCATCGAGGCCCTGGGCAACCAGCTGTTTCGCGCCTGGAAGCTG
This sequence comes from Pseudomonas sp. MSSRFD41, assembly GCF_014230245.1. Classification (NCBI taxonomy): domain Bacteria; kingdom Pseudomonadati; phylum Pseudomonadota; class Gammaproteobacteria; order Pseudomonadales; family Pseudomonadaceae; genus Pseudomonas; species Pseudomonas sp. MSSRFD41. The sequence continues at coordinate 28,882 of NZ_JACKZK010000040.1, forward strand.
GGGCGCAAGGGTGCCGACGACGGCATCCTGCTGTTGGTAGCGAAGAACGATCGCAAGGTGCGGATCGAGGTCGGCTATGGCCTGGAGCCGGTGGTCACCGATCTGCTGGCCGGGCAGATCATCGCCCGGGACCTGGTCCCGGCCTTTCGTCAGGGCGACTTTGCCGGCGGTATCGACCGTGCCCTGGACGACCTGATCCTGCTGGTGGACGGGGACTTGCTGCCCGAGCCTGCGGGGCTGCCGGAACCGGTGGAGCGGGCGGTGCCGCTCGAAGCCTATGCCTTGCTGCTGGCGTTCGTTTTCGGCTCGGTGGCGGGGGTGATGCTGGCTGCCGGCTGGAACTGGCGTCGGGTGCTGGGTGGCGCAGTGGTGCTGATGGCGGTGCTGGTGGGAGCCGTGGGCGGCCAGGAGTGGCTGGCGCAGCTATTCGTGGTGCCGCTGTGCATGTTGATCGGCGGTGCGACCTTCGCCGGGCTGTGGCAGGCGCGAGGGGTGTTCTACGGGGTGCTGGGGCTGCTGCTGTACATCGGCCTGCTGACCCTGCTCAGCCAGTATCTGGGCAGTCTGACGTTCCTCTACGGCCTGGCCTGGCCGGCGGGGGTGCTGCTGGTACTGGGCGGCCATTGGCTGCTGTACTGGATGATGCGCAACAGCTGGCGCAGGAGCCCTCGGGGCTTTTTGTGGCGCTTTGCCGTGCTGCTCACGCTGGTCCTGCTGATGGGCCTGGGCGTGGATGCCTGGCAGGCGGCCCAGCGTTGGCTGACGGTCGTGCCGTTCGCCTATTTCCTGAGTTTCATACTGTTTGCCGGCGGCATTGGCCTTCGCTGGAGCAGCGGCGGTGGCAGCAGCGGTGGTGGCCACTCAAGCGCGGGGGGCGGTTTCTCCGGGGGCGGCGGTTCCAGTGGCGGTGGCGGGGCGTCGGGCAGTTGGTGATGGCGCAGGGGAGGACGACCGGAATTTCGCCAGTCCGTCCGGATCGATCAGTGAGGTTGTTGCCGGGGGGAGCGTGATCGGCGGGGGGGAGGCGGTTCCTTGGGCTTGGCCCTGAGCCGTTTCCAGGAAGCCTCGCCCGTGAAAGTCCTGTCGTCCCGCAGAGACGCCAAGAATCACTACCGTGACGGCCAGATCGCCAAGCGTCGCGGGCACATCTATGTGATTGGCAAATCCTGCCCGCGCTTCAAGGCCCGCCAGGGTGGGGCGAAGAACAGAAACAAGGGTGAGTGCCGCGATAGGCCGGGAGGGGCAGGGCGATGTACGAACCACCGCCGTCGACAGCGCCCCGGGCCCGGTGCGCAAGGCGTCGCCCGTGGGGTGCGGGGCATTGTTTCCCCGAGGCCGGCCCGGTAGAAAGGCGCAACGCATTCAGAAAACAGATATCAACATGAGCGACATCGAGAAATCCACTAGCCGCCTGTTCGACCTCGACCTGCTGCGAGCCATCGTCACGGTGGCCGATTGCGGTAGCTTCACCACCGCGGCCACGCGCCTGCACTCCACCCAGTCCACCGTCAGCCAGAAGATCCGCCGCCTGGAAGAGATGGCCGGGCATCGCTTGCTCGAGCGCGGCAACCGCGACGTGCTGCCCACCGATGCCGGCGAGACGTTGCTGGGTTATGCCCGGCGCCTGCTGGCGCTGAACGACGAAATGCTCGAGGCGCTGTCCGGGGCCACGGTGGCGCTGACGGTGCGCATCGGCGTGCCGGATGACTTCGCCACCGGTCGTACCACCGAACAGCTGGCGGCCTTCAACCGACGCTATCCGCAGGTCAAGCTGGAGGTCACCAGCGGCATGAGCCGTGACTTGAGCGCCAGTTACGACCGTGGCGAACTCGACCTGGTGCTGCTCAAGCAACGCCAGAACAGCCGCGAGGCACAAGCCTGCTGGCCGGAAAAGACCCGTTGGGTGGACAGCGCCAGGAACCCCTGCATCGACCTGGACCCGTTGCCCATCGTGACTTTCCCGCCCAGGGGGGTGTACCGCGATGAAATGATCAGCGCCCTGGAAGGCATCGGCCGGCGCTGGCATATCAGTTTCACCAGCTCCAGCCTCAGTGGCCTGCAATCGGCCATCGCCGATGGCATGGGCATCGGCCTGCTGCCGCTGCGGGCGGTGACGGCGGAGCACCAGGTGCTGGCCAAGGCCAGCGGACTGCCGGCGGTGGATGTGTTCGAGGTGGCATTGCTGCACCGCCCGGCGGCCGATCCCATGGTCAGGGAGCTGGCGCGGGTGCTGTCCCGGGTGCTGGCCCAGGACACGCGCGGATGAGCTTGTTGGGTATTCGATAAATGAATGTCACCTATTTCGGTATTTAATTTGTGCATGAAGAGGCGGCTGGATATCGTGGTGCCCATGGCGGCCCACGCCACGCCGTTGGCGTACCGGGCCCAGGCTTTGTTCACCCTGCCTGCCGTGACGGGCGGGGCAGCAAAACAACAATGAGGAGAGTCTCCATGTCCAAGTCCAGTTACTACGCGCCGCATGGCGGGCACCCGGCCCAGACCGAGCTGCTCACCGACCGTGCGATGTTCACCGAAGCCTACGCGGTGATCCCCAAGGGCGTAATGCGCGATATCGTCACCAGCCACTTGCCCCATTGGGACAACATGCGCATGTGGGTCATCGCCCGCCCGCTGTCGGGTTTCGCTGAAACCTTCTCCCAGTACATCGTCGAAGTCGGCCCCAATGGTGGCAGCGACAAGCCCGAGCAGGACCCCAACGCCGAGGCGGTGCTGTTCGTCGTCGAGGGTGAGGTGAACCTGACCCTGAAAGGCCAGCAGCATGTGCTCACGCCAGGAGGCTATGCCTTCATTCCGCCGGCCGCCGACTGGAAGCTGCGCAACACCAGCGGCACCGAAGCGCGCTTCCACTGGATTCGCAAGCATTACCAGAAGGTCGATGGCGTGCCGTACCCGGAGGCTTTCGTCACCAACGAGCAAGACATCGAGCCTCGGGTGATGCCCGACACCGAAGGTCGCTGGAGTACCACCCGCTTCGTCGACATCAGCGACATGCGCCATGACATGCACGTCAATATCGTCAACTTCGAGCCGGGCGGCGTGATTCCGTTCGCCGAGACCCATGTCATGGAACACGGTCTCTATGTGCTGGAAGGCAAGGCGGTGTATCGCCTGAACCAGGATTGGGTCGAGGTCGAGGCCGGTGACTTCATGTGGTTGCGTGCGTTCTGCCCGCAAGCCTGCTACTCCGGCGGCCCGGGTCGCTTCCGCTACCTGCTGTACAAGGATGTGAACCGCCAGATGCGCCTGACCCTGAACGCGCCGCATTGATGCGCAGGGCCAGGGCAGCGAGCGGCTGCTGCCCTGGCTGCCCTGGCTTGGTACCGGACCGGCGAGCGATCGCCGGTTTTCTTTTGCCCCGGCAAAAGCGCTTCACCGGCGGGGCCGCATCGCCTGGCCGCGGATGCCGACGCCAGAGTGGCGGGCGCCAGCAGTACCGGAGTATTGGGCGCGACAGTGTGTCGCACTGGCGGGATGCACGAGCCTGGTCTTTGCTGGGTCGGGCCCGGCACGGTGCCGGGCGGTCCACTTCACGTCATGTGGGGCAGGTGTCCTGCCCCTGGTAGGGGGCGTTCAACTACGCAAAAGGACACGGACCGTTATCGATGTCTCGACCAAGGAGGTCATGTTGAAAATGAAATTTCTGGCGGCTTCGCTGCTGCTCTGGATGTTCTCGATGACCGCGCAAGCGGGTTGCGCAGTATTGGGGCCTTGGGATGATCCGTGCTCGAAAGCCGTGCTCGGGCCGACTCCTACATTGTGCGAATGCCCATGACTGAATCGCGCTCCGACCAGGACGATGGAATCTTGTGTGACTGACCAGGAGGTCTTGAATGAAGAAAATGTTGTTGGCGGTATTGCTGCTATGCGGTTTCTCCCTGACTGCCCAAGCTTCGTGCCCGGTGTTCGGTCCGTCCAAGGATCCCTGCAGCGGCCCGGTATGGGGTCCGTCTACCTGCGAGTGCCCATGAGGTAACTTGCCTGGCGGGTCCGGCCGGTGCCGGGCCCGCACGCTGGGAAGACTGTCGTGGGTTGCGAGAGATCCTGGCCGAGGGCGGTTGCTGGAAGGCCACCCGGCATTCAGCGACAATAGCGCCCTTCGATTTTCCCCGCCAAAGCAAGGAGCAACCCGGTGAGAGCTGTTTATAGCGCGGCCTATGTCGACCAGTTGATCGACAGCCGCAGCTACGAGGCCATGGCCATGCTCGGTGCGCATATGGAGGCGGCCGCACCTGCTCCCGACCAGCCGGACCTGGGTCTGCCGCCGGTGCTGTTCGTCTATCTGGAAGCCCTGACCTGGTTCGCCCAGTCGGTTCGTTCCGGCGCCCGGACCTATTTCGAAGCGACCCCCCATGCTCGGCAGCAAGCGATGCGTGCCGGCCTGCTGGAGCTGGGTTGCGATCGCTGGCTGGAGCGCTATGTCTTTGGCATGGACCACTGGACCGACGAGGCTTCGATGGCGGAGCTGGATCGGTGGATCGATGCATCCGAGCCGGAGCAGGCGTCCTGGCTGTTGCAGTTGCTGGACAGCCAGCGTGATCGGCTCAAGCAGCTGCTGTGCAGCACCGCACACCTCCCATTGAGTAAGCCAGGTGCGTAAAGCCGATCGCCTGTTCCAACTGGTCAACCTGATCCGGGTTCACCAACCCATCTCTGCGCAACGCCTGGCCAGCCGAATTGGCGTTTCGGTGCGCTCCATCTATCGATATATCGATGACCTGTCCTTCAGCGGGATCCCGATCTATGGGACCGCGGGCCTGGGCTACGCCCTGGATGCCGATTACCAGATGCCGCCATTGACGCTGAACCGGCTCGAACTGGATGCCTTGATGCTGGGGATGGAAATGCTCTCGGCTACGGCGGATAAGGATCTGAGCGCAGCCGCCAGGTCATTGTTGAGCAAGGTCTCGGCGTCCATGGCCAAGCAGTGCCTGGATCCCCATACGGCAAAAATTCGCGCCTTGGGAAAGACGTCCGATACCACGCGTGCCCACTTGGCGATCCTGAGGAGCGCCATCGAGCAAGCCCGGGCCCTGGAGATCGGCTATACCCGGCTGGACGGTGAAGTTTCCCGGCGGGTCATCGTGCCTCTTGGCCTGTTTTACTGGGGAGGGAAGTGGACTGTCGGCAGTTGGTGCTCCACCAGGGCCGACTATCGAGATTTCCGCGTCGATCGCATCACGTCCATCACCCATGCCCAGCATGCGCCGGCTATTCCCCTAGGCCTTGATCTGCAGGTCTACATGAAGCACCAGGCCAGCCAATGGCGCGATCAACGGCACTGACAATACGTTGTCAGTAGGGGGCGTTGATCATGGGATCTCCTGAAACCAAGAGGGTATTCCCATGTTGAACTCATTCCACGTACTGGAGCTGGCCATTTTCAAGGTCAGGGAAACGTGCATCGCACAGGTGCCGGCACTGCGGTCGGGGCTTTGCGAAACGCTGAAGGCTTTTCCCGGCTTGATCGAGTACCACGGCTACTGCCCCATGGGGGACGACCGGACTTTCGTGGACCTGGCGCTGTGGGACAGTTTGGAAAACGCCCAGCGGGTGGCCAAGGCCTTCAATGAGGGAGATCCGAGATTCTCCGAGTACATGCATGCCATCGAGGACCTGACGTTCATGAGCCATTTCGTGCCGCAGAAGGACTGACTGGCCACCAAGCGGCTGGAGCGGTCTCCAGCCGCTGCAAGTGTTCCCCGGATACCGAGACCGTTAGAGCAAGGCAGCAAGACGGGTATTTGGCTAGGCTACGGTTTTTTCAGGGAGGGTCTTGCGGCTGATCGGTCCGTGGCAGTTGTAGTGGTTACAAGGGTTTGGAATACGGCATGTATTTTACGCCGCGCCTGAAACCTCGTATGAAGCGCTGCACTCAACCTTTCCACTTGGCGTTCATTCGCTTGTTTATGGCCCTGGACCGAATTGTTCTTGCATCAATACTGCGGAATATCCGTATCCGTTCAACCCAGCGCGCTGGCATATGAATAATCGAGACCACCGCCATCTGGTGGTTTTTATGCCTGGAGAAACACAATGCCACTCACAGAGCTGCAACTGCTGCAGATCCTTCCAAGCGCCCGCCCCGTTGCGGGCGTTTTTGTTCCTGCACTCAACGCGACTATGAATAGGTACGCGATCATCACTCGCTTGCGAATGGCGGCGTTCCTTGCGCAGGTCGGTTATGAGTCGGGACAGCTGCGCAGCCTGGTCGAGAACCTGAACTACAGC
>NZ_JACKZK010000041.1:0-34535 GCF_014230245.1 Pseudomonas sp. MSSRFD41
GGCCCGGGCCGAGGGCCTGGTGGGCCAGGTGCGTGCCGCCTTGCCGCCGCTGGAGGCCGGGCGCCAGCGGGCCCTGGCCGAGCTGGCGGTATTGCTGGGACGCCTCCCGGGCGATGTGCCAGCCCAGGCGCAAGCCTGTCGCCAGGCGCCGGCGCTGATTGCCAGCCTGCCCGGTGGCGATGCCCTGGCCATGCTGCGCCGGCGTCCCGATGTGCGCCAGGCCGAGCGCCGGCTGGCGGCGGCCACGGCGCGTATCGGCGTGGCCCGGGCCGAACTCTACCCGCGGATCAGCCTCGGCGCGGGGATAGCCAGTTCGGCCCATCATCCCAGTGGTTTCGACGAACGCGACGCCTCGGTCTGGCGCCTGGGCCCGTTGCTGTCCTGGAGCTTTCCCAACTTCAGCGCGGTGCGTGCCCGCATTGCCCAGGCCGATGCCCGGGAAAGCGCGGCACTGGCCGAGTTCGACCGCAGCATCCTGGTTGCTCTCAAGGAGCAGCGCCAGGCCCTGAGCGACTACCAGGCTGCCGGGCAGCGCCAGCAGGACCTGCAGTTGGCGGCCGAACGCAACCACGAGGCCCTGCGCCTGGCCGGCCTGGCCCGGGCGGCCGGGGCGTCCAGCGCCCTGGACTACCTCGATGCCCAGCGCTCCGACGTGGCCTCCCGGGCTGCCGCGGCGCGGGCCGATGCCCGACTGATCGACAGCCAGGTCCTGCTGTTCAAGGCCTTCGGTGGCGGCTGGCGCGAGGCCCCGCCGGTGATCCTGCCCACCGTGGACCGTGACAGCCACGCATCGTCCTTTCGCTCTTCCTCCTCTCAAGCCACTGGCGAGTCCCTGCAATGACCGATACCGCTTCTACTTCCGCTTCCCCTGTCCATGGCCTGACCCGACGCCGCCTGGCGTTATATGCGGGGCTGGTCCTGGGCCTGCTGCTGATCCTGGCCTGGAGCCTGTACTGGTGGTTCAACGGTCGTTTCCTGGTGGTGACCGACGATGCCTACCTGCGGGCCGATATCGTCACCATTGCGCCCAGGGTGGCCGGCTACCTGGCCAGCGTCGAGGTACGTGACAACCAACTGCTCAAGGCCGGCGACCTGCTGGCCCGGATCGATGACAGCGATTATTCGGCACGGGTCGAGCAGGCCGAGGCGGTGCTGCGCGAAGCCCACGCCGAACTGCGCACCGGACAAGCCCGGGTGGCCAACCTGCAGGCGCGCCAGCAACAACAGCAAAGCTTGATCGACGAGGCCCGGGCCCGGGTCGGCGCCGCCGAGGCCGAGGCCTTGCGTGCCGGCCAGGAAGGGCGCCGGCAACGGCACCTGGCCAGCCAGCAGGTCAGCAGCGTGCAGCAACTGGAGAGCGCCGATGCCCTGGCGCGCCAGGCCGATGCCGCGCTGGTCGCCGCCCGCGCCAACCTGGCCGCGCGGCGCCAGCAAGTGGCGGTGCTCGATACCGAGCAGCAAAGTGCCCGGGCCCAGCTGGACAAGCTCCAGGCCGGCGTTGCCCGCAGCGACGCCCAGCTGCGCCTGGCGCGTATCGACCTGGCGCGCACCGAGCTGCGCAGCCCGGTGGCCGGGGTCGCCGGGCAACGCAGCTTGCGCGCGGGGCAGTATGTGGAAGTCGGCGCGCCGCTGCTCGCGGTGGTGCCCCGGGAGGCCTACGTGGTGGCCAACTACAAGGAAACCCAGGTCGACGGCATGCGTCCCGGTCAGGCGGCACGGGTCGAGGTCGATGCCCTGGGGGGCCAGGTGCTCACCGGTCGGGTGGACAGCTTCGCCCCGGCCTCCGGTGCGCAATTCGCCTTGCTGCCGCCGGACAATGCCACCGGCAACTTCACCAAGATCGTGCAGCGCATGCCGGTGCGCATCCACCTGGATCCCGGGCAGCCGCGCCAGGCCGAGCTGCGCCCGGGCATGTCGGTGGTGGTGACCGTGGATACCCGCCATGACTAGTGCCCAACGCCTGGCCGAGCCAGCGGCCGAGACGGCGCCGACGATCAGCCTGCGCACCTGGGTCGCGGTGCTGGGCAGCGTGGTCGGCTGCTTCATGGCCGGGATGAACGTGCACGTGACCAACGCCTCGCTGCCGGACGTGCGCGGCTCCCTGGGCGCCACCTTCGAGGAGGGCTCGTGGATCACCACGGCCTACCTGGTGGCCGAGATCATCATCATCCCCATGACCGGCTGGCTGGTCTCGGTGTTTTCCATGCGCCGGGTGCTGATGGTCGGCACCGCCGGCTTCGTGCTGTTCTCCATCGCCTGTTCCCTGGCGCCCAACATCCACGCCCTGATCCTGGCGCGGGTGCTGCAAGGAGCCTTTGGCGGCGTGCTGATTCCGTTGTCGTTCCAGCTGATCGTCACCGAGCTGCCGGCGGCCCGCCATCCCCTGGGCATGGCCCTGTTCGCGGTGGCCAACAACGTCGCCCAGGCGGCGGGCCCGTCCCTGGGCGGTTGGCTCACCGATGTCTATTCCTGGCGCTGGATCTTCTACCTGCAGGTGCCGCCGGGGTTGTTGCTGCTGGCGGCCATTGGCTGGTCGGTGCGCCCGCAGCCCATGGTCCTGGAGAAGTTGCGCCAGGGCGACTGGGGCGGTATCGCCAGCATGGCGGTGGGCCTGGCGGCCTTGCAGATCATGCTGGAGGAGGGGGGACGCCATGACTGGCTGGCCTCGTCGTTCATCGTCAACTGCGCGCTGCTGGCCTGCGTCGGCCTGCTGGCCTTCACGGTCATCGAACTGCGTCGCCCGCAACCACTGATCAACCTGCGGCTGTTGGGCCGCTATAACTTCGGCATCGCCAGCCTGATGCAATTCACCTTCGGCGCGGTGGTGTTCGGCGTGGTGTTCCTGGTGCCCAACTATTTCGCCGAGATCCACGGCTACAACGCCCGGCAGATCGGCCTGATGATGATTCCCTACGGCCTGGTGCAGTTCGCCATGTCCTTTGCCACGCCGCACCTGATGCGCTGGACCAGCGCGCGGACCATCATCGTCGCCGGCTTCGCCATCACCGGCATCGGTTGCCTGATGAACATGCACCTGAACCCCGATGCCTCGGTCAACGTCATCGTGCCGTCGCTGGTGATCCGTGGCATCGGCCAGTCGCTGGTGGTGGTGGCGCTGGGGGTGATGGCCATCCAGGGGCTGGAAAAGGACCAGGTGGGCTCGGCCTCGGGGTTGTTTTCCATGGTGCGCAACGTCGGTGGCGCCATCGGCATCGCCCTGTCCAGCCAGGTGGTGGTGGAACGCGAGAAGCTCCATGGCCAGCGCATCGGCGAGTCGGTGAATCTGTTCGCCCAGGCCACCCAGGAGCGCCTGGTGGAGTGGGTGCGGATGCTCGCCCAGGCACCGCTGGACTACGCCAGCGCGTTGCATTCGGCGGCGGCCGCGCCCTTGCGCCGGCAGGCCCTGGAACTGATGAACCGGGTGCTGCACCGCGACGCCTTGTTGCTGGCCTACAGCGATGCCTTCCTGCTGGCCGGGGCGGCGATGTTGCTGTGCGTACTGGCCGGATTGCTGCTGCGCCGGGCCTGAGCGCTCAGCGGTAGAACTCCGATGGCGGGGTGCCGAACTGGCGCTTGAAGGCGGCGGCGAAGGCACTCTGGCTGTCGTAGCCGTGTTGCAGGGCCACCTGCACCACCGGCATGCCCTGGGCCAGGCACTCCAGGGACATCAACAACCGCGCCTGCTGGCGCCAGCGGCCGAAGGTGATGCCGGTGTGGCGCTGGAACTGGCGGTGGAAGGTCTTGGCGCTCATGGCCAGGCGGTCGCTCCATTGCTCGGCGGTGCGGTTGTCCGCCGGGTCGTCGGCCAGGGCCCGGCAGACCTGGAGCATGCGTGGCTCCTGGGGCCAGGGCAGGCTGAAGGGCAGCACCGGCAGCGAGCGCATTTCATCGAGGATCAAGCGCATCAGGCGGCCGTCGCGGCTATCGGCCTGGTAGTGCTCATCGACCTGGGACGCGGCCAGGATCAATTCGCGCAGCAAGGGCGAGACCTCGATCACGCAGTCGTTCTCGGGCAAGCCGCTGATGGCGTCGACATTGACGAACAGGCTGCGCATGCGCACCGCGCCGCGCATGCGCACCCGATGCTCGACCCCGGCCTGCAGCCAGACCCCACGACTGGGCGGCACCACCCAGCGTCCGGACTGGGTATCGATCACCAGCACGCCTTCGATGGCATAGGCCAGCTGCGAGCGGGGATGGCTGTGGGAGGGGATCACGTGGCCGTTGGGATAATCCACGGCAATGCTGGTGACAGGCACCGCCAGGCTATCGATGGACGAAACCACAAGCAGGTCGGACATGGGACGGGGCGTCTCCGGCAACAGGGGCGAGGGCGTCCATCATAAGGCCGGATGTCTAATTCGCGATAACAAAAGCCTGATTAGCTGAGTAGTTGCAGCAGAGCCGTTGCTTGAATCCAAGGCAAAAAAAAGCCCGCCAGGGGCGGGCCAAATGGGATTCGTTAAGGAGTGGTCCCAATCTACGGGGGGCGAGGTGAAAGAGCCGTGAAAAAAAGGTCGCGCCCAGGAAAAAGCGCTCTGGATTTTTCCTTATTCCCACAAAATTTTCGGAATTATCCGATAGGGCCATCCCCGGCGCCTCCGTAACATGACCACCTGCTCGCCCAGCCAAAGGGGGGCTTCGGCTTAAGATGCCATGGTCGAAGTGATGGGCGAGCACCCTTTCCTCCCATCCCCTGGCTACTTCCTTTCCAGTCCCCTTTATCTCCTAATCTCCCGACCCTTTGCGGTACTCCCGAGGCCCGCGCTTCAGGCCGGTCGTTCGAGTCGTCGATGAATCTCGGCCCATAACTGCGGATCGTCGAAGTCGCGAATCACCCGATGGGCACCGGCGTCCAGCAAGGTCTCGGGGCGCTGGCTGGTGGCCAGGCCGAAGGTGCGGAGGCCGGCGCCCACCGCCGCCTTCAGCCCGGGGACCGAGTCTTCGAAGGCCAGCGCCTGGCTGGCCGCGACATCCAGGGCTTGCAGGCCGCGCAGGTAGGGCAGGGGATCGGGCTTGGCCCGGGGCAGCTCCTCGGCCACCAGCACGGTCGACAGGCGTTGGCTCAGGCCCAGGGCCTGGAGCATGTGCTGGGCATTGGCCCGGGGCGCGTTGGTTACCACGCAGGTAGCAATGCCGTGCTGCTCGGCGAAATCCAACAGGCGCAACAGCCCGGGCATCGGTTCCAGTTGCGAGGAGAGTTGGCGAAAGCGCTGCTCTTTGCGCTCGGCGAAGGCCTCGTGTTCGGCCACGCTGCGCCCGGGGAACAGGTAGCGGCACATGTTGGCGTTGGCCTGGCCGCTGACATGGGCCATGAATTGCGCGTGGCTGAAGACCCGCTGCTCTTCCTCCAGCAGCAATTGTTGCAGGGCCAGCAGGTGCAGGGCGTCGGTGTCGGTCAGGGTGCCGTCGAGGTCGAAGAGCAAAGCGTTGAGCATGGGAGACAGTTCCTGTCGGGCCCCATCCGGGCCGGTTGGCTGAATCGATCAAGCCCGCATCCTAGCAGGCTTGATCGCAGCCGTGGCCGTCAGGCCGGGCTCAGCTTTCGGCGGGGCCGTCGTCGTCAGGCTGTGGGCAGTGATCTTGCGGATTGGTTGGCCACAGCACCTTGCCCTGGCCATCGAGGACCTGCTCGGCGCCACAGTCGACCTGGGTCACCTGGAAGCTCGGGGTGCCGTCCAGGCGGTACAGCGCCTTGATGCTGCGGGTCTGGTCATCGCCCACGCCTTCCACGGCGTAACCGAAGATCGCCCCACGGGCTTCATCGACCACCAGTTCCTGCCACTTGCTGGCAACCAGGCGCTTGCCCTTGAGGTCCAGCAACGCCACGGTCGACAGCGGAGAAGTGTCTTCGCTGGCCAGCAGGTAGTGGCCGCTGCTGTCCAGGTGGATATCCACGTATTGGCCTGGCTCCATCAGTACCTTGCCGCTAGCGTCCATCAGGCCGACGGTGGCGATCTTGGTGGCTTCGCCGAACAGGGTGACCGGCTTGGTCGGGCTGTCAGGCCTGCTGAAGACGAACAGCTCGGGAGTGAGCGCGCCGATGTTGCTGTAGATCGGCTTGAACAGCTCGACGCCCTTGTCCACATCGAAGATGCCGAAGGTCGCGGTGAAGGCGCTTTGCAGCACGCCGACCTGGTTCAGTCCCGGGACCTGGGGGAACAGGCCCAAAGGACTGAAGCCCGCTGGTTCCGCCGAGTCGTACACCGGCTGCACCTTCCACTGGCCCTGCGGGTCGATCATGCCGATCTTGCCGTGCTCGCCTTCGGCGGCCTGGGCGGTGACCAGCGCGCCCTGCTTGCCGAACACTTCGCAGGTGCTGAACTGGGCCTTGATCACGACCTTGCCTTGCAGGTCGAGGTAGCCGCACGGCGTGTCGTATTTTTCCCGGAAGGCCACGCGGTTCTCGCCGGGTTCCCCAAGCCAGTAGTAACGGGCAGGATCCACCAGGCGGGCCTGGGCATCGGCCAGGAACTTGCCCTGCTCGTCGCTGACCACCAAGTACCCGTTGGCGGCGCTGTCGATAGTGTCGAACGCGACTTTCTTTTGCTCGTGGGTCTTGAGGTTGAACGCCCACTTTTCCTCGCCGCGTTCGGCGGTCATCCACCAGCCGCGCTTGGCGAAGTCGTCGCGCACCACGCTGCTGTCATACAGCGCCTGGGTCAGCTCCTGGCCCTTGGCGTCCAGCAGGCCGCGTTTCTCGTTCAGCTCGTAGACGAGGAAGTCGTCCTGGCCGCCGATGTACAAGTCGTCGAAGCGCGGTGGCTGTACCTGCTTGCCGCTCTGGTCGATGATGCCCAGCTTGCCGTCCTGGCCGAAGCCGAAGTAGCCGGGGGTCAGTGGTCGCAGGTCGTCGGTGAAGTCGGCCAGCAGGATCTGCTTGCCGTCGGCACTGGCCAGGTTCCAGGTCCCGTCCTTGGCGAACAGGAAACTCTTGTCCAGGGGCAGGGTGACCACGGCGTCGTAGTCGTTGTCGACGCCGACCAGTACTGCGCCGTTCTGGTCCAGCACGGCGCATTCGCCGTTGGCGCAGACCGGAATCACCATGGCGGCGGGGGCCGGGGCGAGCGCGGCGGCCACGGTCTTGGGACTGGATTCTTCCTTGCATCCGGTCAGGGCCAGAGCAGACAACGAGAGGATCAGCGAGCCGAGACGGGCGCTGGCGCTTCTATCCATGAACGAAGGTTCCTTTGCAATAGGGGGGAAATGGCCCTGCCTGCGCAAATGGCCAGGCAAAGCGCGGTGATTCTGCGGCGGCGACGGATAAATGCAAGATCCAATTGCAAAGAAAACCACCGGTACAGCCCATTGCGCCGTACAAGGCCCAGGCGTTTTTCACGACATGGCGCGCCGGGCAACATGCCCACCGAGGCTGGAGACAGGCGCCCGCTACCGCTCCAGCACCGGGCAGCTCAAGTCACCTTCCTCACACTTCAGGTAGTTCTTGAAGTTTTCCACCCGGGCCTTGGTCAGTGCCGTCATGCACTGGCTATAGGCCAATGGGTAGAGGCTGCCACCTTCCACGCCGGAGGTGGCGTAGCCGCACTCGGCATCGCGGAACGCTACCCAGGCGCGCTGGGCGCCAACCAACCGCTGCTTGGTTTGCGCCTGGTTCTTCAGGCCCTGGCTGATCTGTTGGTACAGGCTGTTCAGCTCCTTGTCCGCAGCCTTGTACTGGACGCTGGCGCACTGGCTCAGGGCAGCTTGGTCGGGAGCATCGCTGCATTCGTCGGCGTGGGCCAATGGCGCCAGCAGCAGGGGTGCGAGGATCAGGGGTGGGCGCATGAGGGGCTCGCTGTCGATTCGTCAGGTTTCGGATTACGCCGCCGTTCGCTGCGCGGCGCGCAGCAGGTCATCGGCCATGGCCTGGATCTCCTGGCCCATGTGCAGCTTGGCCAGCCAGTGCCCGGGTATACCCTGGATGCCGTAGAAGGCTCCGGCCAGTTGGCCGACGATGGCGGCGGTGGTGTCGGCATCGTCCCCCAGGTTGGCCGCGGCCAGCACCGCATCGGCGTAGTTGTCGCTGTGCTGGAAGCACCACAGCGCCGCTTCCAGGGAGTCCACGCAATAACCGTTGCCGCGAATCTCTTCGCGGCCCTTGCTCAGGTAGCTGCCGCGAGCCAGGGTCGCCACCTTGGCTTGTTCGAAACGCATGTCCTCCACCACCCGCAACTCCTGCTTGGAAGCGCCGGCCAGGGCCCTGGCGATCAGGCTGGCGAACAGCTGGCAGCATTCGATGGCCTCGGCGGCGCCATGGGTGGTGCGCGAGCTGTCGCCGGCGAACTGCCGGACCCGGGCCAGGTCAGGGTAGAAGAACAGCACCACCGGTGCCAGGCGCATCAGCGAACCGTTGCCGGCGGTATAGGGATCGCTGGAGCCGGCGAAGGGCTGGCCATGCTCCTGGTAGTCGGCCAGGGCCTGGCGCACGGTCATGCCGATGTCGAAGCATTCGCCGGTGGCGCTCAGATAACCCCACTGCCACCAGTTCAGGTAGCGGCCCATCTGGTCGGCGGCATCGAAACCGCCCTGGCGCAGCAGGCTTTCCCCCAGGCACAGGGCCATCGAGGTGTCGTCGGTCCACTGGCCGGGCTTGAGGTTGAACGGTCCGCCACCTTGCAGGTCAGTAACGGCTGGGAAGCTGCCGCGGGGCTTGAATTCGACGCTGGTGCCGACGGCATCACCGCAGGCCAGGCCCAGCAGGCTGCCGCGATAGCGGTCGAGGAGGGCGAGGGGCATGGCAGGTCCTTTGCTTTGACGGGAGGGCGCTGACAGTAGCATTTTTCCCCGGTGCCGATCACGCCGTTGGTGCTCCGGCAAAGCTTGCACCGGACCCAGGGCGGGCTAGTGTTCATCAATGGAGGTGGCTTATGAATTCTTCAGATCGTATCGAGCGCAAGATCCTGCTCCGGGCCAGTGCGGCGCAGGTCTGGGCCGCGCTGAGCGAGGCCGAGCGCTTCGGCCGCTGGTTCGGCGTGACATTCGCTGGCGAGCATTTCGCTCCGGGCCGGCAGGCCCGTGGCGCCATCACGTATCCCGGGTATGAACACCTGATGCTGGAGTTGCAGGTCGAGCAGATGCTGCCCGAAGAGCTGTTCTCCTTCCGTTGGCACCCTTACGCCGTGGAGCCGGGTCATGACTACTCGAGCGAGCCCACCACCCTGGTGCGCTTCGAGCTGGACGAACACCCCGAAGGCACCTTGCTGCGGGTCAGCGAATCGGGGTTCGACGCCATTCCCGCCGAACGCCGGCTCAAGGCCTTTCGCATGAACAGCCGTGGCTGGGACGAGCAGATGGGCAATATCGAGCACTACCTGCGCCAGCAATGATTGCCGGTCTGTCAGCCTTGCGCAGGTGCCCGGCGCCGTTTGAAACTGGCAGCTTGTCGTTGACCGCTTGGAGCTGCCTTGGTGTTTGCAACCTACCTGGAACGCTGGCGCCTGACGCCGGATGGCGAGCCCATCGTCACCCCCGGCAGCCGCCTGTTGCCGGTGCGCCTGGAGACGGGCGCGCCGGCGATGCTGAAGATCGCCCTGGATGAAGACGAACAGGCCGGCAACCGGTTGATGGCCTGGTGGGGCGGCGAGGGTGCGGCGCGGGTACATGCCCAGCAAGACGTTGCGCTGCTGATGGAGCGGGCCATGGGGCCGGGGTCGCTGATGCGCATGGCCCTGGACGGCGAGCACGACGCGGTCAGCCAGATCGTCTGCGCCACCCTGGCGCGCCTGCATGCGCCACGGCCTGAACCCCGGCCACCCTTGCTGGCGCTGGACCACTGGTTCAAGGACCTGCGCGAGGCGGCACGACAACAGGGCGGCCTGTTCGTCCAGAGCCTGGCCATGGCCGAGCACCTGCTCGCCACGCCTCGGGAAGAAGTAGTGCTGCACGGCGATGTACACCACGACAACGTACTGGATTTCGCCGAGCGCGGCTGGCTGGTGATCGATCCCAAGCGGGTTCATGGCGAGCGCACGTTCGACTTTGCCAACCTGATCTGCAACCCGGACCTGCCCAGCGCCACCGATCCCCTGCGCTTCGAGCGCCAGGTGCGGGTGATCGCCGAAGCGGCCCACCTGGAACCCCGGCGGCTGGTGCAGTGGGTGCTGGCCTTCAGTGGCCTGTCCGCCGCCTGGTTCCTCCAGGACGATCATCAACCCGGCGCCCGCCACCAGTTGCAGCTGGCGGCCCTGGCGATTCAGGCGCTGGGGCGAGGGCCTCAGGGATTGCCTAAGTGAGCTGTAGCCAATTTCCTACACGCGCTGTATTTCAATGCGCCTTCTGCCTACCCGGGTACGTGTTTAATATCTCTTCCCACAACTGCAGCGCAGGACGCGCTTCAGGATCACGGAAGATCGACCATTAGCACGGATGCTGCAGACAGGATGTCATGATGGTCTTGAAAGAAACCCGCTTCGGCGGGTTTTTTTTCGCCCGGGTTTTCATGGGACCGGAGCCCGCAACGGCCAGGCTCCGGTCGGTCAACGGGTGACTTCGTTGTGCACCTTGTGCAGCGCTTGCTCCAACAACGGCAGGCTGATCGAACCCAGGGCCAGGCGCAGCGCCTGGGGCGTGTGAGGCGTGGTGGCGAAGGGATCTGCCGAGGTCACGGTCACCTTCTGCCGGGCCAGGGCCGCCACCACGCTGTCGGCCCGGCGACCGTCCCCCAGCTTCAGCCAGAGAAAGTAGGACGAAGGATTGGCCAGGTAATCGCAGCCTTGCAGCACCCTGGCAGCCAGGTGCTGGCGCTGGCGGGCGTCGTGGCGTTTCTGCTCCTCCAGATTGTCCACCAGCCCCGATTCGATCCACAGGCAACCCAGGGTCACGGTCAGGGTTGGGGTGCTCCAGCTGGAGACCCGGATCGCCCGTTCCAGGGCCGGGATCAACGCCGGGGGCGCGACGATGAAGCCGATGCGCAGCCCCGAAGCGACGCTCTTGGACAACCCCGAGATGTACAGGGTGCGCTCCGGCACCAGGGTCTGCAGCGGTGGCGGAGCCGGTTCGGCGAGAAAGGCATAGGCGCCGTCCTCGATCAGCCAGAAGTCGTGCTCGCGAGCCAATTGCACCAGGCGCTGGCGCTGGGCCAGGGGCATCACCGAGCCCAGGGGATTGTGCAGGGTGGGCATGCAGTACAGCGCGCGCACCGGCCGGCGGCGACACAGCTCTTCCAAGGCGTCGAGGTCGGTCAGGCCATCGATCTGCGGCAGGGGTTCCAGGTCCAGGCGGTGGACCAGGGCCAGGCTCTTGAGGCCCGGGTAGGTCAGGGCGTCCACCGCCAGGACATCCCCGGGCCGCAGCAGCGCCAGCAGGCTGACCGCCAGTCCCTGCTGGGCGCCATTGACGATCAGCACCTGCTCGGCACCGACGCGGATCTGGCGGTTGCGCAGGTGCCGGGCCGCGGTCTGGCGTTCATGCAGGCGCCCGCCCTGGGGAGCGGAATGCAGCAGGGCATCCAGGTCGCCGGAGGCGGCGATGGCCCGCAGGCCTTCGCGCAGGATCTGTTCCTGGCCGGGCAGGGCCGGGTAGTTGAAGGATAGGTCCACCTCGCAGTCCTTGGCCGGTTGCTGCTCCAGGCCCATGCCCCGGGACAGGTTGCTATCGCGCACGAAGGTCCCGCGCCCGGCCTCGCCCACCACCAGGCCAATGGCTTCCAGCTCCTGGTAGACCCGCAAGGCGGTGGCCAGGGCTACCCGCTCCCTGGCCATCAGCGCCCGGACCGTGGGCAACTGGGTGCCGGGCGGCAATTGCCCGGCACGAATGCGCCGGGCGAAATCATCGACGATGGCCTTGTAGCGAGTGCGGCGCATTGCTGGGCTCCCGGTGTATCTAGAACAGTTTTTTGTTTGTATCAGGAAGGGCGCCTAATCTACCGGCTTTCTCGCAGGAGTGCACAAGCATGCCGGACTGGACGACCCTATCGATCTTCATCGGTGCCGTGCTGTTGTTGCTGTTGTCACCGGGGCCGAACATGGCCTTCGTCATCAGCCAGGGCATGGCCTATGGCTGGCGGGGAGGGATCGCTTCCGGGATGGGGATCGGGGTCGCGGATATCTGCCTGACCCTGCTCACCGCCACTGGCGTCACCGCATTGGTCGCCAGCTGGCCACCGGCCCTGGACCTGATCCGTTATGCCGGGGTCGCCTATTTGCTGTGGTTGGCCTGGAAGGCCCTGGGCAGCAGGGCTGGCTTGAACCTTGCCAGCACGCCCCGGGTGCCGCTGGCCACGGTGTTCGTCCGGGCCATGGGCAACAGCCTGCTCAACCCCAAGGCGCTGTTGTTCTTCATGGTCTTCTTGCCGCAATTCGTCAGCCCCGGGCAGGGCAGCATCGCCTGGCAACTGGTGGTCCTGGGGTTGGTATTGACCTTGGTCAGCGGGATCTTCCACACGGGCCTGGGGATCTGCGGTGCGGCCCTGGGGCGTGCCCTGGCCGCCCGCACGGCAGGTGTCGCCAGGTTGCAGTCCTGGCTGCTGGCGGCGGTGTTGCTGGCCCTGGCCTTGCGTCTGGCGCTGATGACCCAACCAAGCTGATTTTTCCCCAATGGAGTCCAAGCATGTACATCGCCGCCTTTATCTATAAGCCCGGCCAGGCCGACGAAGAGTTCCAGCGCCTGAGTGCGATCATCGACGAAGTCGCCGCCAGCCTGCCGGGTTTCGTCGGTGCCCAATCCTGGGCCAACGCCGGCCAGGGCCTGGTCAACGCCAGCTACTACTGGGAGGACGAGGCGTCGATCCAGGCCTTCGCCCGCCACCCCAGGCACCTTGAAGCCAAGCGCCAGTACCGGCGCTGGTACGCCGGCTATCAGGTGATGATTTGCAAGGTCGAGCGGGTCTACGGCGATGGCGGCATCGACTCCTTGCTGGCCAGCGACCGCCACGCTCCGGTACGCCGCGCCTGACGGTTGCCGGGTCAGCCGGCCTGCAACCTGGCGGCGGCGCGCAGGGTGATTTCCCGGCGCTTGCTCAAGGAGGCCGCGGTGGCTTGGCGGGCTTGTTGCACCAGGGAGGCGGGAGCGGTGTCCGGGCTGCCAGCGTCGAAGGGTGGGGCCGGGGCGTATTCCAGATCCAGCTGTACCCGCTGCGCGGTCTGTGGGTCGAACAGCTCGGCGGCCAGGGTCAGGGCGAAGTCGATGCCCGCGGTGATGCCGCCGCCGGTGAACAGGTTGCCATCGCGCACCACTCGTTCATGGACTGCAATGGCCCCCAGCAGCGCCAGCAACTCGTGGTAGGCCCAGTGGGTGGTGGCCCGCTTGCCCTGCAGCAGGCCGGCGGCGCCGAGCACCAGGGAGCCGGTACAGACCGAGGTCAGGTAACGCACCTGGGCGGCCTGCTGGCGGAGGAAATCCAGCACCTGTGGGTCTTCCATCAACGCGCCGACACCGGCCCCCCCTGGCACGCAAAGCACATCCAGGGGCGGGCAGGCGGCGAAGCCGGTGGTGGCTTGCAGCAGCATCCCGGCACTGGAATTGATCGGCCCTGGCTCCTTCCACAGCAAATGCACTTGCGTATCCGGCAGCGCCGCCAGCACGTCATAGGGGCCAGTCAGGTCCAGTTGCTGGACGCCTGGGAACAACAGAAAACCGATCTGCACGGCCATTGCGAGCTCCTTGTATCGATGGGGTGGACGAGCTGACTCTAGCCTTCTAGGATTTGGCGCATACGCCAACCTGCCCTCGATTTACGCCAATCATGCCCAGCACCGCAAAAAACGTCTTTGTCCTGGCTTTTACCAACGCCCAGCTGCTGGATGTCACCGGGCCTTTGCAGGTGTTCGCCTCGGCCAACGACCGGGCCCGCGAGCGAGGGTTGCCGTTGCCCTATAACCCGCGGGTGGTGGCAAGCCCAGGCGGGACGACCCTCAGTTCGTCGGGCCTGGCGTTGATGGCCGACCCCCTGCCGGGCCTGGAGCAGGCTTGCGACACCTTGATCGTGGCCGGTGGCGGCGGGGTCTACGCGGCCGCCCGTGACCCGCAACTGGTGGCCTGGGTCGCGACCCGGGCAGGCGCGGCACGGCGGGTGGCCTCGGTCTGTACCGGGGCTTTCCTGCTGGCGGCCAGCGGCTGGCTGGATGGCCGCCGGGTGGTGACCCACTGGACTCGCTGCGAACAACTGGCCGAGGCCTATCCGCAATTGCGGGTCGAGGCCAACCCGATCTTCATCAACGACGGTCCGGTCTGGACCTCGGCCGGGGTCACGGCCGGCATCGACCTGGCGCTGGCCCTGGTGGAGGCTGACCTGGGGCGCGAGGCGGCCCTGGAAGTGGCCCGGCAACTGGTGGTGTTCCTCAAGCGCCCGGGCGGGCAGGCGCAATTCAGCGTGACCCTGGCGCTGCAGAACGGTGGCGGGCGTTTCGATGGACTGCACGCCTGGATCGCCGAGAACCTCAACCGGGAACTGACGGTGCCGGTGCTGGCCGAGCAAGCGGCCATGAGCGAGCGCAGTTTCGTGCGCCACTACCGTGCCGACACCGGCCAGACCCCGGCCCGGGCCATCGAGCTGATCCGGGTCGAAACCGCCCGCCGCTTGCTGGCCGACACTGGCCTGTCGATCAAGCGCATTGCCGTGCAGTGCGGTTTTGGCAGCGAGGAGACCCTGCGCCGCAGCGTGTTGCGGGCCCTGGGCGTGACGCCCCAGGCCTATCGCGAACGTTTCGCCACCACCCAGGAATCCTCCTGAGTCACCCTCAGTCCTGGACCAGGTGCAGTTGACCGTCGACATAGTGCACTTCGCGGCCCATCCAGCTCGGATCCACCTGGGGCAGCACCGCCGAGGGCTTGCGTAGTTCCCGCAGCAGGGTCGAGCCATGGGACAAGCGCCCGCCCATGCGTGCGATCACTGCCCGGGCCTGCTGGTAGTGGGCATGCCGGCCGGGGTCGAGGGTGTCCTCCAGGAGGATGTCCACCCCGAGGATGCCCTGGGCCTGGCCCGGGTAGATCATGAAGCCGCTGGCCTGCTCGCTGCCCTCGCGGCCGTCCTGCCAGAAACTGCCACCGCGACTGCGCACCTGTTCGTGGGGAGCGAACCAATAGTCGCGATCGGCCTCGGGCAGTGCATGGTGCAGGCCCATGAAGAGGCGCATCAGGTTGTCCCGGTACCACTCGCGCACTTGCAGGTAGTAGCCGCGCATGCCCGGCAGGCCCAGGCGATGGGCCAGGGCGACGGCCGGGCTCCAGCTTGGGAACGCCTGCAACGGCAGCGGTGCGCATGCCGGGCGCGCAGTGCCGGGGTCGGTTTCCCAGGGCAACCGATGGGGGCTGTGCTCCAGGTTGTCGTAGGCGGTGGGCGGGCGACCGAGCAGGGCGCCGCCGCTGCTGGCCAGGGCGGTGGCGATGCACAGGTTGCCCTGGACCACGAACACGTAGAAGCGGCTGAACCAGTCCGCCAGTTGCTGGCCCGAGACCCCGGCCTCGCGCAGTTGCGCCAGTTCCCGGTCGAAGCGCCGCAGGCCCGGTTCCAGGCTCAGCAAGTGGCTGCGGGCGATGAATTGCATGCGCAGCAGGCGTGGTAGCGAACGCAGCAGGCGCAGGGGCCGCAAGGGCAGGGCCGGGGCCGCGCCACCGACTTCGGCGGCATAACCGGAGGAGGGCAGGCCCCAATCCGCCAGGCGCGCCAGGAACAGGTCGTTGTTGATGTAGGAGGCGCCGCCGAACAGGGCGGTAAACGGCTCGTTGTTCTCCAGTACCCGGCTGTCCCAGCGGGCCATGATCGCCGGGATGCTGGCCGCTGCCCGGCGCTGGCCGTACTCGACGAAGCGGCTGGGTTGCGGTGGCAGGATCTCGGCGATGTTGGCTGCGGTCAGGTGCCGGCGCCAGCCGTAGTCGCTGATCGGGCGGTATTGCAGCAGCCACAGTTGCTGGCCATCCCAGGCCCACTCGATGTCGCCGGGCACGTAGTGGAAAACCTTCAGCACCCCTTGCAAAAAGTCCCACAAGGCCTTGGCGGACAGGCCGTGGCGGGTGGCGAAGGTGCCGCTTTCCCAAGCCTGGCCCAGGCGCGACAGCACCGCCCGCTCGGGGCTGGCTTGGCCATCGGCGAGGCTTTCCAGGTGGCCCTCGACCCATTCCAGTTCCACCGCCAGGTGGCGCACGAAGGCGATCCCCGACAGCCGCGGCTGGACGAAGCGCTGCACCACCACTTCCTCGACTCCGCTCTGGCGCAGCTCGTCGATGCGTGGCGCCACTTCGCTGGCGGCCACCCGCAGGTAGGTGGTGCTGAGCCCGGCGTTGGCCGAGTCGGCCTGGTCTTCGCCATGGCTGGAGGAACGCACGGCCCACAGGGCATCGGGCTGGCTGGCCAGCAGCGGCGCCAGGCGCGGATCCTCGGCGCTGTCCAGGCTCAGGGCGGCTGGCACCGGCTGGCCGGCCAGTTCCGCCAGGCGCAGGCGACCGCCCTTGGTGTGGGCGACGAAGCCATCGTTGGGCGCTTCGAGCCAGGCGACGAACTCGGCCGGCGCATCGATCCACGGGTAGTGGCCCCAGCCCGGACGCAGGCTGACCCGCAGGTCGGCGCGGGCCAGGATCGCGCTCCAGGCCGCGGCCTGGGCGCTGCCGAGCAGTTGGTCCTGATCACCCCAGACCAGCTCCACCGGGTCCTCGATCCATTCCAGCAGCGGCAGTGCGGTATCGGCCCGCAATTGCTCCCACAGCGGCACGAAGGCCCGGCAGCGGGCATAACCTGCGCCCATGCGCCGGTACTGCCGGGGGCTCCAGCGCTGGCGCGAGAACTTGTGGGCGAACCAGGCCGGACGCTGGCTGAGCAAACGGTGGATCAACAGCCGCACCGGCAGTGGCGACATCAACGCCGGCAGGCGCCGTTGCCAGAGGAAGGCCCCCACCGGCGACAGCAGCACGCTGCGGGAGAAGTGCCCGGGACGGCGCTGCAAGGCGTGCAGCACCACCAGGGCGCTGATGCCCACGGCGACGATGGCGTTGCCCGGGGCGGTCAGCGCCAGCAGGGCCTCGGCGTACTGCCCCAGGTCGTCGCACGGTGGCTGGGGGTTGTCGCCGAACCCCGGCAGTTCCAGGGCTTGCACTCGATAATGGCGAAAGTGCGGTACGGCATCGTCCCACCAGTCGCTGGCGCTGCCGTTGCCCGCCAGCAAGTACAACAGGGGCTTGCTCATCGAGGCTCCTCGGTTCAGGCCAGGTCGCGCAGGGCGCTGTCCAGGGTCGGGTAGCGGAAGCGGTAGCCGGCCTGCAACAGCCGCGCCGGCACCACCTTCTGGCCATCGAAGAACAGCTGGGCCATTTCCCCGGCCAGGGCCCGCACCGGCGCCGCCGGCACATGCAGCCAGACCGGGCGCTTGAGCAACTGGCCGACGCTCTCGGCGAACTGCCCTTGGCTCACGGCATCCGGGGCTACCAGGTTGTAGGTGCCCTCCAGCGACTCGTCGCGCATGGCGCGGGCCATCACCTGCAGCACATCGTCGCGGTGCACCCAGCTCATGATCTGCCGGCCATCGCCCATGCGTCCGCCAAAACCGAAGTAGAAGGGCATCAGCAACGGCTTGAGCGCGCCGCCGGGGCCGAACACGATACCCAGGCGCAGCACCACCTGGCGTACGCCGAAGCGTTTGGCGGGCTCGGCCGCGGACTCCCAGCGAGCGCACAGGTCAGCCATGAAGCCTTCGCCACGCGCGGCGTCTTCATCCAGTTCCTGACTGGCATCGCGCACCCCGTAGAAGCCGATGGCCGAGGCCTGGATCCACAACGCCGGCTTGTGCTGGGCGTGTTGCAGCCAGTTGAGCAGGCCTTCGGTGGTGCCGACCCGGCTGGCCAGCAGTTGTGCCTGGCGCTTGGCCGACCAGCGCGGCCCGGCCACCGGGGCGCCGGCCAGGTTGATGATCACGTCGAACGCTTCGCCGTGGCCCAGCTTGTCCAGAGAGCGCAGGCAGCGGGCGCGACCGTCGAACAGGTAGGCGGCGCGCAAGGGGTCCCGGGCCAGCACGCTGACCGTGTGGCCGGCGTCGAGCAGTTGGTTGACCAGCGCTTCACCGATGAAACCGGTGCCGCCGGTGACCAGCACCCGCTTGCCTGCGCCGCCGGTGAACGGATTGATCGCCTGTCCCTGGCGTTGCAGGTGCAGGGCCGCCAGGCCATCGCGAATCCCCGAGGCGCTCACGCCCACGGCGAACAGGCTCAGGGCCCAGCCCTGCCAGCCCAGTTCGATAGGAGCCAGGGCGCTGGGCAAGCGCGACCATTCCAGCAGTTGCAGGCCGTACAAGGCGAAGAAGGCCCCGGCGTTGATCGCCAGCACCGTGTGCATGATGCGCTCGATGGCCGGCAGCTTGCGGCTGCGGTCCTCGACCACGAAGTCCCACAGGGTCAGGCCGATCTCCAGGGCGAACAGCAGGGCGATCACCAAGGCCCAGATGCCTTGGAACGCCAGGTGGGCGATGCCCATGAACAGCACGCCGTAGAAGCACGAGCGCAGGGCATGGATGCTCAGTTCCTTGCGCGCGCTGTGGCGTTGCGGCAGGGCCACGGTGAGTTCGTGGTGGTAGAGGGTGTCCAGGGCGCCCAGCACCCCTTGGGCGAGCAGCAGGGCGACGGCCCACTGCAGGAACGGCAAGTCAGCCACGATGATGAAGTCCTTTTACGAAAGAGAGCGAGAGGTAAGGCGGTCGTGGCGGTACAGCCAGGCCAAAGGTGGCAGCAGCACCAGCAGGGCGAAACTGTCGATCCACAGGTGGGACGACATGCCCACCTGCCAGGACAGCCACATGTCCTGGGGCGCCCAGAGGACGATCCCGGCCATCAGCCAGGCCCAGGCCGCCGGCGCGCGCAGGCGATCACCCAGGTACACCAGGGCCAGCAGGTACAGGGCGTAGCTTTGCAGGGTGGCGCCGAACAGGCCCAGCCACCAGACCTGCTGGGCCCGGGCCGGCGCCGGGGCGGCGGCGCCCCAGAAGGCTTGTTCGATGCTGGCCAGGTAGTCGTTGAACAGCGCCTGGTGGCCGGCCCAGGTCAGCACCAGGCCGACCAGCAGGTGGCCGGCGCCGGCGGCGTACAGCCAGAGCACCAGGCCCCGGCGCAGGCCAGGGCGTGAAGAAGAGGCGGCGGATAACATTCCATGTCCTGTGGGGGGATCGAGGCCGCGCAGTGTACCGATTTTTCCCCCGCCATGGCGTGCGCCAGTCGCGCTCTTCAAGCGCCTTGCAGCAGCTCCAGCAGGGCTTCGAGGGTGGCTTGCGGCGCCTCCTGGGGCACGTTGTGGCCGACCCCGGGCAAGATCCGCCGTTCATAACCGCGGGTGAACTGCGGGCCGTCGGGGTCCGGCACCAGCGGCGCGCCGACGCCATCGTCGGCGCCGCACAGGGCGATGGTCGGCACCTGGATCGGCGGCTGGGCCAGCAGTGCCTGTTCGATGGGTTCCAGCGCCGGATCGCCCGGGGCGTAGCCGAAGCGATGGCGATAGGAGTGGATCACCACCTCGACGAAATCCGGGTTGTCCAAGGACGGCGCACTCAACCCATAGAGCCCGGGCCCTTGTTGCCAGGTCGGCGACCACAGGCGCCACAGCAGCTCGCAGAACTCCCGGCGGTTGGCGCGCAGGCCGTCCACCCCGCGCTGGGTATTGAAGTAGTACTGGTACCAGAGTTGCAGCTCGGTTTCCGGAGCCCGGGGCTCACAGGCCTTGGCGATGTCCTGGATGTTATAGCCGTCGGCGCTCATCAGGCCGCGCACCCGGTGCGGCCAGAGGGCCGCGACGATGCACGCCGCGCGTCCGCCCCAGTCGTAGCCGGCCAGGGTGGCCGTGGGCAGGTGCAGGGCATCCATCAGCTCCAGCAGGTCCTGGGCCAGTGCCGCCTGTTGCCCGGAACGCATGATCCCCGGGTGGCTGAAGCGCGTCGGCCCGTAGCCGCGCAGGTACGGCACGATCACCCGATAGCCGCGTTCGGCCAGGGGCGGGGCGATCTCGTCGTAGGCCCGTGGATCGTAGGGAAAACCGTGCAGCAGGATCACCGGCTCGCCACTGCGCGGGCCGTGTTCTTCGTAAGCGATATGCAGGCTGGCAGTGGTGGCGTGATGCAGGGCGGCTGGGCTGGGCATGGCAGCTCCGAATGCGGGGAACCTGGATACCCTAGCCCAGAACAGCCTCGATGGTGGGCCGTCATACTGTTCACTCAAGCGAGGTGATCCCCTGTAGGGGCCGCCGGTCGACGCTCGATTGCTCGCGATGGTCGTCAACGGTCGCGCGTGTTCACTGGGTAAACGCAGCGCTGCGAAGTCCAACGCGGGCCAGCCTCGCTCCTGCCATTGCCTTGGCGGATCGGCATTGCGATGGGGGCGGGGATAGGCGTTTGCGCTCGACTGCCGGCAAACATCCCGTCAGGCGACGGCTGCTGGTTGCCGCAGGCCAATGCAGTTGCCCCAGGGGTCCTGCACTTGGCAGATCCACTCGCCACCTTCGATGGTCATTGGGCCGCGATACAAACATGCGCCCAGGGCCTCCAGGCGCTGCAGCTCGCCGGGCAGGTCGGCGACGCGCCAATACACCACGCTGCCCGCCGGCCCTTGGCCGACCTTGGCGTCGCTGGGGACGATTTCCAGGGCCAGCTCGCCCAGTTGCAGGTGCCCGAAATCATCGGGCTCATGCCGCACCCGGCGGGCCAGGGGAAACGCCTGGGCGTACCAGTCGGTGGCGGCGCGCCAGTCGGCGGCGTGGATCATCACGGCGATGATCGGTGAGTCGGGCATGGGCACATCCATTGGGCCTGGGAGAGGAGGGCGCCGGTGTTCACAGGCGGCGCTCAAGGTTGCCAGACCTCCTTGTCGCCGCTCAAGCGCCGGTCGAGGAAACAGGCCGCGCTGATCAGCGCCAGGTGGGTCAGGGCCTGGGGCGTATTGCCCAGGTGACGGCCGTGGGGGTCGAACTCCTCGGCGTACAGGCCCAGGGGATTGGCGTAGCGCAGCAATTGCTCGAACTCCAGGTGCGCCTGCTCCAGGCGCCCGGCCCGGGCCAGGCATTCGACGTACCAGAACGAGCAGGCAGCGAACGCGCCCTCGGTACCGTCCAGGCCGTCGATCCGGCTGTCGTCGTTGCGGTAGCGGTAGACCATGCCGTCGCGCACCAGGCTGTTCTCGATGGCCTCCAGGGTGGACAGCCAGCGTGGATCACGGGCACCGACGAAGCGCACCAGCGGCATCAACAGCATCGAACCGTCCAGGGCGGTGCTGCCGATGTGCTGGACGAAGTGCCCGCGCTCTTCGTTCCAGAACTGGCTCCAGATGTCGTCGTAGATGGCCTGGCGGGCCTGGTCCCAGCGGGCGAAGGGCGCCGGCAGCGAGCGCTTGGAGGCCAGGCGGATGGCCCGGTCCACCGCCACCCAGCACATCAGCCGCGAATGCAGGAAGTGCTGCTGCTCGCCGCGCATCTCCCAGATCCCCACGTCCTTGCTCTGCCAGCCGGCGCAGACCCGGTCCACCACCTGCACCGTGTGTTTCCAACCCTCGTGGGAGATCCCTTCGCCGTACTTGTTCACCAGGTACACCGCGTCCAGCAGCTCGCCGAAGATGTCCAACTGCACTTGTTCGCAGGCCTGGTTGCCGATGCGCACCGGCTGTGCGCCGCCGTGGCCGGACAGGTGCGCAAGCGCCACTTCCGGCAGCTCCTGGCGCCCGTCGATGCCATACAGCACGTTGAGTTTCGTTGGCTTGCCATGGCAGTCGCTGACCCGCCCGCGCAGCCAGCGCATGTAGGCGTTGGCTTCCTCGACGTAGCCCAGGCGCATGAAGGCGTAGACGGTGAACGACGCATCGCGCACCCAGGTGTAGCGGTAGTCCCAGTTGCGTATTCCGCCCGGGCTTTCCGGCAGGCCGAAGGTCGCCGCGGCGAGAATCGCGCCGTGGCGCCTGGAGGTCAGCAGCTTGAGCGCCAGGGCCGAGCGATTGACCATCTCGCGCCAACGCCCGCGGTAGTTGGAGCGCCCGATCCAGTCGCGCCAGAACCTCAGGGTGCGGCTCAGGTGCAGATCGCCGGCGCCGCACTGCACCCGCGGATCGTCACTGCCGCCGAGGATGAACTCGGCGCTCTGGCCTTGTTCCAGTTCGAATTCGGCCACGGCCGCGTCCTGCTCCAGCTGCAGCGGCCGCTCGCCCACCAGGCGCAGGCCGGGCTGGCCGGGGGCCTGGAAGCACACCGCGGCGCCGTCCATCCGTGCCTGGGTGGTGGCCCTGGCGTAATCCAGCCGTGGCGCGCAGTGCAAGTGCAGCCTGGCCCGGCCGCTGACCACCCGGACCCGGCGGATCAGCAGCGGCAACAGCTCGACGTCTTCATCGATGGCCAGCAGGTCGGTGACTTCCACCACCGCTTCGTTACCCAGCCAGCGGGTCTGCAGGACGTTGCTGTCGGGCAGGTAGATCTGCTGGCGGCGGGCATTGGCCAGTGCCGGCGCCAGCTGGAAGATCCCGGCGCTGGGGCTGTCCAGCAGGGCGCAGAAGATCGTCGGGCTGTCGAATTCCGGCCAGCAGAAGAAGTCGATGCTGCCCTGGTCGTCCACCAGGGCGGCGCTGCGCATGTCGCCGATGATGCCGTGGGCGTCGATGGGACGCTGGGTCGCAGGATGCTGCTCGGCCATGGCCGCAAGACTCCGGGTTCAGGCCCATGCCACAGGCTATGAGCGGGGCGAAGGTCAGGCCGGGCGAGGAGGCCCGGCTTCTGTTTGAGCTGACCTGCGCAGCGCCCCGGGAGTTCACTCAGGGCTTGGTGCGTAATCCCCGCAACAGCAGTTCCAGGCCCTGCAGCGCTTGTGCCAGGCGTTGTCCGGACGCTGTGTCGGCGGCGATCCACAGCGCGGTATCCACCAGGCTGCCATTGACCAGGCGGGCCAGGGCCTGGCTTGGCGCGGGGCTGATGATCCCGGCCTCGGCCAGGGCTTGCAGGCGCCGGCCCAGGGAGTCGACGCAGTGTTCCTGGTCCGGCAGGCGTTCGCCGAGCACGGCCCGGGCGTCCTGCAAAACGATGCGCTGGATTTCCGGCTCCTGGGCCATCTCCAGGTAGGCCCGGCAACGCTGGGTAAAACCCTCCCAGGGATCGCCGGCCTGGTCGCTGACCCGGTCCAGGCGGGCGTCCATCTCGCTGTCGATCTGTTCCACCACCGCGGCCAGCAGGCCTTGCTTGTCACCGAAGTGGTGATACAAGGCGCCTCGGGTCAGCCCGGCTTCGGCGGTCAGGTCGTCCATGGAAGTCTTGGCGTAGCCCAGGCGGGCAAAGGCCAGGCGGGCACTGGCAATCAGCTTGGCGCGGGTGGCCTCGATCATTTCGGCGCGCGGGCGGCTGCTCATGAAAACAATTCTCCAACACATGATGGATTGACATACGCGGCGTATGTTTTCATGCTTTTTAACATACGCGGCGTATGTGTAGCTACTGCAAAGCCGCCCTGAGGACCCCCAAGGAGTCGTTGTACATGGCAAACCCCTACCGCGAGTTGTTCAAGGCCCCCGGCAGCCGGGCGTTCGTGCTGGCCGGCATGATCGCGCGCATGCCGATCTCCATGACCGGCATCGGCCTGATCACCATGCTGTCGCAATTGCACGGCGGCTACGCCTTGGCCGGTTCGGTGGCGGCTACCTTCGCCCTGGCCACGGCGTTCTGCGCGCCCCAGGTCTCGCGCCTGGTGGACCGCTTCGGCCAGGGCCGGGTTTTGCCTGTGGCGGCCGGGCTGGGCGGCGGCGCGTTGCTGGCGCTGTTGCTGTGCACCCGCTTGCAGGCGCCGCACTGGACCTTGTTCTTCTTTGCCGCCCTGGCCGGCTGCATGCCCAGCATGTCGGCGATGGTCCGGGCCCGCTGGACCGAGCTGTACCGGGGCCAGCCGCAGCTGCAGACCGCCTACGCCCTGGAGTCGGTGCTGGACGAGGTGTGCTTCATCGTCGGCCCGCCGATCTCGGTCGGCCTCAGCGTCGGCCTGTTTCCCGAGGCCGGGCCACTGGTGGCGCTGCTGATGCTGGCGCTGGGGGTAGGGCTGTTCGTGGTGCAGAAGTCCACCGAACCGCCGGTCCATCCCCATGACGAAGAGCATTCGGGATCGATCATCCGTTCCGGGCAGATCCGCATGTTGCTGTTGCTGATGACGGCCATGGGCACCATTGTCGGCGTGGTGGACGTGGTCAGCGTGGCGTTTGCCCAGCAACAGGGGCAACCGGCGGCGGCGAGCATCGTGCTGTCGATGTACGCCACCGGTTCGTGCCTGGCGGGGATCGCCTTCGGGGCCTTGAAACTGTCCACGCCATTGCCCCGCTTGTTCATGTACAGCGGTATTGCCACGGCGGTGACCACCTTGCCGCTGCTGCTGGCTGGCAACATCCTCGGTTTGTCGCTGGCGGTGCTGGTCGCCGGGCTGTTCTTCTCCCCGACCCTGATCGTGGCCATGGCCCTGGTGGAGCGCATCGTGCCGCCGGCCAAGCTCACCGAGGGCCTGACCTGGCTGGTCACCGGCCTGGGCGTGGGGGTGGCCCTGGGGGCGGCGGGTTCCGGTGCCCTGGTGGATCACTTCGGTGCCCGCAGCGGTTTCTGGCTGGCCCTGGCCGGTGGAGGGGTGGTGTTGGGCGCGGCGCTGCAAAGCTATCGGCGTTTGCGTTGAGGGCAATCGGGACTAATTTGTCTCGGGCGTATCGCGTTTTGCTTGTGCAGCCCCTGGAAAAAGGCCGCGAGCCACCGAGGTGAATCACCCCCGGTTTGGGCTGGCCCAGTCGGTTTTCAAGGGCGTGCCGAGCGATCATTTGTCGAGGGATAACCGTGACCCAGTTGAACCTGCTGTGCCTGCCGTATTCCGGAGCCAGTGCCATGGTCTACAGCCGCTGGCGGCGCAAATTGCCGGAGTGGCTGCACCTGTCGCCGGTAGAGCTACCCGGGCGTGGCGCCCGCTTCGCCGAACCCCTGCACACCGACATGCGTGAGCTGGCCGGGCAATTGGCCCTGGAAATCCGGGACACTTTGCGTGCGCCCTATGCCTTGTTCGGCCACAGCCTGGGGGCCTTGCTGGCCTGTGAACTGGCCCATGCCTTGCGGGCCCTGGGATGTCCGGAACCGGTGGCGCTGTTCGCTTCGGGAACCGCGGCGCCGACCTTGCGCAGCGAATACGACCGCGGTTTTGCCGAACCCAAGACCGATGCGCAACTGATCGAGCAATTGCGCACCCTCAACGGTACCAGTGAGGAAGTGCTGGCCAACCAGGAGTTGATGAACCTGACGTTGCCGATCCTGCGGGCCGACTTCCTGTTGTGCGGGCGCTTCCGACCCGTGCAGCGCCCGTTGCTCAATTGCCCGGTGCACGTGCTGGGCGGCAAGGCCGATCGCGCCACCACCGAACAGTTGATCGGCTGGAGCAAGGAAACCCAGGGCGGGTTCTCGGTGGACATGCTCGCCGGCGGGCATTTCTTCATCCACGAACACGAAGCCAAGGTGCTGAGCCTGATCAAGGGCCACCTGGATGTGCACCGGCGCCGCCACCTGGCCCCCGTCGCGCTGTCCCTGTAGTCGCGCTGTTGCCGGCTGCGCAGGGCGCGCAGCCGGTGGGCCTCAGTCCAGGGACGAGCCCATGCGCCAGTAGCCCATCAAGGTCAGGTTGCGCCGCTCCTGGCCGCGCTCGTTGATCAGGTGGCGGCGGATCTTCATCACCGTGGCCGATTCGCCGGCCACCCAGGCATAGAACTGGTTGTCCGCCGGCGCTGCGGTTTCCCAGGGCCGCTCCTCATCGTCACGCCCGGCCTTGACCGGTCGCCTTCCGGCGCTGGCCGGCGGCAGTTCGGCCAGCTCCCGGGCGGCGTGGATCAGCGGCTCGCCATGGCGGGCGTCGAGCATGTCGCGGGGCAGCCAGCTCAGCCGGGTCAGCGGATGACAATGCAGGTCGATGCAGTCGCTCTCGTGGGGCACCTCGATGAACACCTGCACATCCGGATAATCCGGATACTCCTTGAGCTCATCGAGAATCCCGGCGATGGCCGGCAGGGCGGTTTCGTCGCCCATCAGCAGCACCTTGCGGATGCCCGCCGGCGGTTGCCATTCATAACCGCCGGGATCGCCGCTGAAGGCCTTGTTCGGCACCACCATCTGCAAGCGTTCGCCAGGTTGCGCGCAGGTCGCCCAGCTCGAAGCCGGCCCGTTGACGCCGTGCAGCACGAAGTCCACGTCCAGCTCCGCCGGTTGCAGGCGCAGCGCTCGGATGGTGTAGGTGCGCATCGGTGGTTGCCGCTCGGCCGGCAGCTTGCGCCGCACGGCATGCCAGTCGCCCTCCACCGGCAACTGCGGCAGGCTGCCATCGGCGGCGGGAAACAGCAGCTTGATGCGCTGGTCCGGGGCCAGGGTGCGGGCCTGGGCGATGTCATCGCCGCTGAACACCAGGCGTACCAGGGAGGGGCTGAGGGCAATGCGCTGCTTGATTTCGACGTTGATCACCCGGTAGCCCTTGGGTGGCTGGACGCCGGCGCCTACCAACTTGCGCAAGCCATTGGCCAGGGAGCTGGCCAGGGAAGTGGCTGAGGACATGGTCGCGACCTTATTTGGGAAGAAGGTCCTGATTTGACGAGTCGCCGGGTTTGGAATTTACCGTTGCCAGCGCCATCCGGGGGGCTGGCGCGGAGTTAATTTTTCCCCGGGGCCATCCGTTTCGTAGGGATAGCCGAGCCCTCGCTCGATACCCAACATGTACGGATGAACCCCGATGAACGCTGAAAAGTCCCTGAAACTTGCTCGCCGCTTTATCGAGCTGCCGCTGGAGAAGCGGCGGTTGTTCCTCGATGGCCTGCGGGATGAAAACATCGACTTTTCGTTGTTTCCGATTCCGGCCGACGTGGCCGTGGATGATCGCTGGGACCTGTCCTACGCCCAGCGGCGCATGTGGTTCCTCTGGCAGCTGGACCCCGAGAGCGGCGCCTACAACCTGCCGGGCGCCGTGCGTCTCAAGGGCGAACTGGATCGCGGTGCGCTGGAGCAGGCCTTCGCCCACCTGATCGCCCGCCACGAAACCCTGCGCACCCTGTTCAAGCGTCATGTCGATGACCGCCTGGAGCAGGTGGTGGTCGACCGCCCATTGCCGTTGGAGTGCCAGGACCTGAGTGCCACGGACGCAGCCTTGCGCGAGCAGGCGGTGGCCGCCGAGGCCCAGCGCCAGTCGTTGCTGCCGTTCGATCTGGGCCAGGGGCCGCTGTTGCGGATCAAGCTGCTCAAGCTCGCGGCCCAGGACCATGTGCTGTTGCTGACCCTGCACCACATCGTGTCCGATGGCTGGTCGATGAATGTGCTGATCGACGAATTCATCCGTTGCTACGACGCCTTCGAGCGCGGCGAGGTGCCGCAATTGCCGGCACTGCCGATCCAGTACAGCGACTATGCCCTGTGGCAGCGGCGCTGGCTGGAGGCGGGGGAGCAGGCGCGTCAGCTGGAGTACTGGCAGGCCCGCCTGGGCGATGAGCATCCGGTATTGGAGCTGCCCACCGACCATCCACGCCCGGCGGTGCCCAGCTACCGCGGAACCCGCTATGAGTTCGCCGTGGAGCCGGCCTTGGCCGAGCAGTTGCGCGCCCTGGCGAAACAGCACAACGTCACCCTGTTCATGCTCCTGCTCGGGGCCTTCAACGTGCTGCTGCATCGCTACACCGGCCAGGGCGACATCCGCGTCGGCGTGCCCATCGCCAACCGCAACCGGGCCGAGGTCGAGGGGCTGATCGGCTTCTTCGTCAACACCCAGGTGCTGCGCACCGAGCTCACCGGCCAGACCCGGGTCAGCGAGCTGTTGCAGGCAGTCAAGGAGGCGGCCCTGGGGGCCCAGGCCCACCAGGACCTGCCGTTCGAGCAACTGGTGGAGGCCTTCAAGCTGGAGCGCAGCCTGAGCCATACACCGTTGTTCCAGGTGATGTACAACCACCAGCCGCAGGTGGCCGATATCACCACGGTGAACACCGCCTCCGGGTTGGAGCTGGGGTTGGTGGAATGGCAAAGCCGTACCACCCAGTTCGACTTGACCCTCGATACCTACGAGAAATCCGGCCGGTTGCATGCGGCGCTGACCTATGCCGACGACCTGTTCGATGCGGTCACCATCGCTCGCATGGCGCGCCACTGGACCCGCCTGCTGCAGGGTATGCTGGCGGATGCCAGGCAACGTATCGGCGAACTGCCCCTGCTCGATGCCCAGGAGCAGCAGTTGCTGGTGCATGAATGGAACCGCACCGCGGTGGACTACCCCCGCGGAGTCTGCATGCACCAGTTGATCGAGGCCCAGGCCGGGCGTACTCCGCAGGCCTGTGCCCTGGTGTTCGGCGAGCGCCAGCTCAGCTATGGCGAGCTGGACGCCCGGGCCAACCAGCTGGCGCGCTTGTTGCGCGAGCAGGGGGTGGCAGCCGACACACTGGTGGGGATCTGTATCGAGCGATCCATCGAAATGGTCGTGGGGCTGCTGGCGATCCACAAGGCCGGCGGAGCCTATGTGCCCCTGGACCCGGAATATCCCCAGGATCGCCTGGCCTACATGATCGAGGACAGCGGCATCGGCCTGCTGCTCAGCCAGAGTTCGCTGCTGGCGTCGCTGCCTGGCGAAACGGTCCGGATCATCACCCTGGACCAGGAGCCGGACTGGCTCGATGCCTACAGCGACAGCCCGCTGGAGATGCTGACCGATCCGCTGAACCTGGCGTACGTGATCTATACCTCGGGCTCCACCGGCAAGCCCAAGGGCGCCGGCAACAGCCACGCGGCGCTGGTCAACCGCCTGCAATGGATGCAACAGGCCTATGGCCTGGACGCCAGCGATGCGGTGCTGCAGAAAACCCCATTCAGCTTCGACGTCTCGGTGTGGGAGTTCTTCTGGCCGCTGATGACCGGGGCACGCCTGGTGGTGGCCGCTCCCGGGGCCCATCGCGAGCCGGCGCAACTGATCCGGACCATTACCCAGCAGCAGGTCACCACCCTGCATTTCGTGCCTTCGATGCTCCAGGCATTCATTCGCGACAGCGGCGTGTCGGCCTGTACCAGCCTCAAGCGCATCGTCTGCAGTGGCGAAGCCTTGCCCATGGATGCCCAGCAGCAGGTGTTCGCCAAGTTGCCCAAGGCCGGTTTGTACAACCTGTATGGCCCGACCGAAGCAGCCATCGACGTGACCCACTGGACCTGTGTCGACGAGGGGCTCGATAGCGTGCCGATCGGCCGGCCGATCGCCAACCTGCGTACCCATGTGCTGGATGCACAATTGCTGCCGGTGCCTGCCGGGGTCGCTGGCGAGCTCTACCTGGGCGGTGCCGGCCTGGCCCGCAGCTATCATCGGCGTGCGGCGTTGACTGCCGAGCGTTTCGTACCTTGCCCATTCCATGATGGCGCGCGCCTGTATCGCACCGGCGACCGCGTGCGCCAGCGCGCCGATGGCGTGATCGAGTACCTGGGGCGCCTGGATCACCAGGTCAAGTTGCGCGGCCTGCGTATCGAGTTGGGCGAGATCGAGGCGCGCCTGCTGGAGCATCCGCAAGTGCGCGAAGCCACGGTGCTGGTGGTGGACGGTAAGCAACTGGTGGGTTACCTGGTCCTGCAAGAGGCCGCGGCCGACTGGCGCGAGGCACTGGCTGCACACCTGGGCCGCAGCCTGCCGGACTACATGGTACCGGCGCAGTGGGTGCTGCTGGACAGCATGCCCGTGACCGCCAACGGCAAGCTCGATCGCAAGGCCCTGCTGAGCCAGGTCGGTGAGGTGCAACTGGCTCCTTACCGTGCACCGCGCGAGGGGGCCGAGCAGACCCTGGCCGAGATCTGGCGAGCGCTGCTGACGGTGGAGCAGGTTGGCCTGGATGACAATTTCTTCGCCCTGGGTGGCGACTCGATCATTTCCATCCAGGTGGTCAGCCGCGCCCGCCAGGCTGGCCTGGCGCTCAGCCCACGGGACCTGTTCCAGCACCAGACCTTGCGTAGCCTGGCCCAGGTGGCCAAGCCGGTGGCCCTCGGCCAGCAAGACAGCGGCCCGGCCAGCGGCGAGCTGGCGCTGACGCCGGTACAGCACTGGTTCATGGAACAAGCGGTACCGCAGCGCCAGCACTGGAACCAGTCGCTGTTGCTGCAAGCCCGCCAGCCCCTGGATGCCCAGCGCCTGGCCGAAGCGCTGGCGCGCCTGGCCAAGCATCACGATGCGCTGCGCTTGCGCGTGCGCCCAGTGGTCGCTGGCTGGCAGCAGGCCTATGCCGAGGAGCCGGGTGAGTTGTTGTGGCTGCGTGAGGCGGGCGATGCGGAGCAACTCACCCAGCTGTGCGAGGCTGCCCAGCGCAGCCTGGATTTGGAGCAAGGCCCATTGCTGCGCGGCATGCTGGTCAACCTGGCCGATGGCAGCCAGCGCTTGTTGCTGGTGGTCCACCACTGGGCGGTGGATGGGGTGTCCTGGCGCGTACTGCTGGAAGACCTGCAGCAGCTGTATAGCCAGCCGCAACAGGCCCTCGCGCCACGTACCAGCTCCTACCAGGCCTGGTCCGCTCACCTGCAACAACTGGCGGAGGAACGTAGCGCCGAGCTGGCCTACTGGCAGGCGCAGATCCCGGCCCAGGTCGCCGACCTGCCGGCCGAGCGTCCGGCGGGTGCCCTGGAAAACCGTCATGAACAGAAAATCACCCTGACCCTGGATGCCCAGCGCACCGCGCAATTGCTGCAACAGGCAGCGGGCGCTTATCGCACCCAGATCAACGACCTGCTGCTCACCGCCCTGGCCCGCACCATCGGCCGTTGGACCGGCGCCGAGGGCACCCTGGTGCAGTTGGAAGGCCACGGCCGGGAAACCCAGGGCAGCGACCTGGACCTGAGCCGCAGCGTTGGCTGGTT
Source organism: Pseudomonas sp. MSSRFD41 (assembly GCF_014230245.1). Taxonomy (NCBI): domain Bacteria; kingdom Pseudomonadati; phylum Pseudomonadota; class Gammaproteobacteria; order Pseudomonadales; family Pseudomonadaceae; genus Pseudomonas; species Pseudomonas sp. MSSRFD41. The sequence continues at coordinate 30,782 of NZ_JACKZK010000041.1, forward strand.
CACCAGCTTGTTCCCGGTGTACCTGCGTGGCGCCGGCGAGCCAGGGGCGGCGATCAAGGGCATCAAGGAGCAATTGCGCGCCGTGCCGGACAAGGGCCTGGGCTTCGGCCTGCTGCGCTACCTGGGCGATGCCGCCAGTCGCGACGCCATGGCGCAGCTGGCGCAACCGCGTATCACCTTCAACTACCTGGGGCAGTTCGACCGCCAGTTCGATGCCCAGGCACTGCTGGTACCGGCCAGCGAGAAGGCCGGGCAAACCCAGGACCCGGGTGCGCCGCTGGCCAACTGGCTGGTGATCGAGGGCCAGGTCTACGGTGGCGAGCTGAGCCTGAGCTGGGGCTTCAGCCGTGAGATGTTCGACGCTTCGACCATCCAGCGCCTGGTGGATGACTACCAGGAGCAGTTGCTGGCCTTGATCGAACATTGCCTGGACCGGCGCCAGGGCGCCTTGACCCCGTCCGACGTCAGCCTGGCGCGGCTCACCCAGCAGCAACTGGATGACCTGGCCCTGGCGTCCCGCGAGGTGCAGGATGTGTATCCGCTGTCGCCGATGCAGCAGGGCATGCTGTTCCACAGCCTGTACCAGCAAGGCCAGGGCGATGTCTATGTCAGCCAGTTGCGGGCCGATGTCCAGGGCCTGGACGTGGCGCGCTTCCAGCAAGCCTGGGAGCAGGTGCTGGGCCGTCATGACATGCTGCGCACCGGGTTCGTCTGGCAGGAGGACCAGGGCCAGGCGCTGCAAGTGGTCTATCGCCAGGTCGAGCTGCCGCTGATCGAGCATGACTGGCGCACTCGTACGGATTTGCCGGCGGCGCTCGACGCCCTGGCCCTGGAGCAGCACCAGCAAGGCTTCGAACTGGCTCGTCCGCCCTTGCTGCGGGTGGTGCTGGTGCGCACCGATGAGGACCGCTGGCACCTGGTGTACACCAGCCATCACATCCTCATGGATGGCTGGAGTAACGCCCTGGTGCTCAACGAAGTACTGCAAGTCTGCAAGGGCCAGGCGCTGGCGCCGGCAGGCGCCGGTTTTGCCCAGCACATCGCCTGGCTGCAGGCCCAGGACCCGGCGCTGGGCGAGGCGTTCTGGCGCGAGCGCCTGGCACAGCTGGACGAGCCGTCCTTCCTGGCTCGCAGCGTGGCCAGGAGCGGGCAACCGGCAACGGGCGAATACGGCGAACTGCTCTGTGAACTGGATGAAGAGCAGACCCGGCGCCTGGGCGCCTTTGCCCGGACTCAACAGGTGACCCTCAACAGCCTGGTGCAAGCGGCCTGGCTGTTGCTGTTGCAGCGCTATACCGGCCAGGCCAGCGTGGCCTGTGGGGTCACGGTCTCCGGACGCCCGGCGCAGTTGGCGGATGTAGAGCAGCAAGTCGGCCTGTTCATCAACACCTTGCCCTTGATCGCCAACGTGGAACCGGCGCAGTCGGTCGGCGACTGGCTGCGTCAGGTTCAGGCATTGAACCTGGAGATGCGCGAGCACGAACACACGCCGTTGTTCGATATCCAGCGTTGGGCCGGGGCCGCCGGCGAGGCGCTGTTCGATACCCTGGTGGTGTTCGAGAACTTCCCCGTGGCCAAGAGCCTGGAGCAGGGCGCTGCCGATGGCCTGCGCTTCAGCGAGGTCAAGAGCCAGGAACGCACCACCTACCCGTTGACCCTGACTGCGCACGGCGGCGCACGCCTGAGCCTGCACCTGGAGTACCTCCAGGCCGAATTCGACAGCCAGGCAGTACAGCGCCTGGCGGTTTGCCTGCAAGCGCTGCTGCAGCGCTTCCTTGAGGCACCGGCGCAGGCCCTGGGGGCCCTGCCATTGCTGCCGGAGCCGGAACAACGGCACCTGTTGCAGGCCTGGAATCCACGCGATGCCTCGCGGCCGGCGCAGGCCAGCGTAGTGCAACGGTTCGAGCAGCAGGCGGCGATGCAACCGGAGCGCCTGGCGCTGATCCTCGACCAGCGCCGCCTGACCTATGGCGAGCTCAACCAGCGGGCCAACCGCCTGGCCCAGCGCTTGATCGAGCTGGGAGTGAAGGCCGATTCCCTGGTCGGGGTCGCGGTGGATCGTTCCCTGGAAATGGTCGTGGGCCTGCTGGCCGTGCTCAAGGCCGGTGGCGCCTATGTGCCGCTGGACCCGAAATACCCCCAGGAGCGCCTGCAGTGCATGATCGAGGACAGCGGCGTGGGCTTGCTGCTGACCCAGCAACCGCTGCTGGAGCAATTGCCGATCAGCCCCGGCTTGCCGCTGATCTGTCTGGAGCAGGACGAACACTGGCTGGCCGCCTACAGCGCCGAGAACCCACCGGTGCGTTCGCAGCCGGGCAACCTGGCCTATGTGATGTTCACCTCCGGCTCCACTGGCCGGCCCAAGGGGGTCGGGATCGACCTGGGTTCCCTGGCGCGGCATGTGGAAGTGATCACCGAGTTGTTCGAGCTCAAGGCCGATGACCGGGCCCTGCAATTCGGCACCTTCAACTTCGACGCCTTCGTCGAACAGCTGTACCCGGCATTGTGCTGCGGTGCGGCGGTCGTGGTGCGCGGTGGCGAACTGTGGGACAGCGACACCTTCTACCAGCAGTTGATCGAACACCAGATCACCGTGGCCGACCTGACCACCGCCTACTGGTACCTGCTGGTACGCGATTTCGCCGACCGTGGCCCACGCGACTATGGACGCCTGCGCCAGGTGCATATCGGCGGCGAAGCCATGCCGCCGGAAGGCCTTAATGCCTGGCGCGCGGCGGGCCTGGAGCACGTCAGGCTGTTCAACACCTATGGCCCCACCGAGACCACGGTCAGTGCCACGGCCCTGGACTGCGCCGCTTATGTCTTGGGTGGCGAGCCGTTGCCGGCAGTCATGCCCATTGGCCGGGTACTGGACGGTCGCGCCATCTACTTGCTCGATGCCAACCTCAACCCGGTTCCGGTGGGTGTGGCCGGTGAATTGGTGATTGGCGGGCCGCTGCTGGCCCGTGGTTACTTCCAGCGTCCCGAACTCACCGCCGAACGCTTCATTCCCGATCCGTTCGCCGCGGACGGGGCGGGGCGCCTGTACCGTACCGGCGACCTGGCACGCTACCGGGCCGACGGGGTGATCGAGTACATCGGGCGGATCGACCATCAGGTCAAGGTGCGTGGTTTCCGTATCGAGCTGGGGGAAATCGAAGCACGCTTGCTGGCCCAGGCCAGTGTGCGCGAAGCCCTGGTGGTCGCCGTCGATAACCAGCTGGTCGCTTATGTGGTGGCCAGCCAGGCCTTGTCCGAGCAACAGCAAGAGCCGTTGCGCGAGCAGTTGAAGGCGAGCCTGCGTGCAGAACTGCCGGACTATATGGTGCCGGGGCACCTGTTGTTCCTGGAGCGCCTGCCCATGAGCCCCAACGGCAAGCTCGATCGCGCGGCGCTGCCCAAGCCCGATGCCAGCCAGGCGCTGGCCAACTGGATCGCTCCGGTCACCGAGCTACAGCAGCAGGTGGCGGCCATCTGGTCCCAGGTCCTGGGTGCCGAGCGGGTCGGCCTCGGCGATCATTTCTTCGAGATGGGCGGCCACTCGCTGCTGGCCACCCAGATGGTGTCCCGAGTGCGACATGGCCTGGGTATCGAGGTCAGCCTCAAGACCCTGTTCGAGCATCCGCTGCTGGCCGATTTCGTCGGCGCCCTGGGTGCTGTCGACGCCTCGGCCCCGGCGATCCTGCCGTTGGACCGGCAGCAGCCGCTGGCCCTGTCCTACGCCCAGGAGCGCCAGTGGTTCCTCTGGCAGCTG
>NZ_JACKZK010000042.1:0-29315 GCF_014230245.1 Pseudomonas sp. MSSRFD41
CTCCCGATCGACGACGTGACTGTGCATTGCACAGCATATTGAACATTCGCATCCCGCGTGGCGCTCACCTGGTACACGCCAAACAAATCGATTTAACCCTTTATTTTCAGCAGGTTACGTGACAAAAAGATGATAAAAATACTGCCTTTATCGATCAATTGAAACTCAATAGGCATTGGTGCAAACCAACCCATTTTGGGGAAGTTTTGCCCTATATTGCCGCCTTCATTGACAGGCCAATACCGCTGCCTCCAATAGCCGCTCGTAGCCGATCCGCTGCAAGCGCTCTGCAAGCAAGGCTCTCACCTTCACCTCCAGGCTGTCGGTCTTCTTGAGGCTGCCCGCGGCCCAGGCCGGCACGGGCACCACCGGCGCCCGGCATGACACCTGCACCGGGACTTCGACGCGAACAGTACGCACCTCGGGATCCCGATGGCCTGCGCAGGCGGTCAGCAGTAGGCATGCCAGCAGCACCTGCACTTTCCAGCTACTCCTGCACATTTTCGCTACTCCTGCGGGCCCACCCTACAACTGGTCATAGCCCGAGCTCCTGATCGATGATTGATGCCGAGGCAGCGCACTGATCGCCGCCGGTGCGTTCCTGCTGCAGCCGGTTGGCCGCTGCGTAGTCAGCCTGGGCGCCGGCCTTCGCCTGCTCCACCGCCTGCTCCACCCTGGCCTGGCGAGCATTCGCGGCCAGGGTCAGCTCACCCAGAGCCCTGCCCTGTTCCTGGGCCAGGCCGGCAAGGTTGTCCCTGGCCAGTTTGCAAGTGGCGGCCTGATCCTGCTCGGCGTCGAGCAGCGGTCGGAAATGGGCGGTGGTCGCCCAGCTGCCGACGGCCATGCCGAGCAGGATCAGCAGGCCGGCGCCGAGCAGGCGTAGCGCCCAGCCGCTCACTTCAAGGCCCTGCGCAGGCCTTCCTCGAACACAGCCTCCGGGTACGGGTTGCCGCCGTTTTCGTGGATGATGATGCCGAGCACCATACCGCGCAGCGTGGCCAGGTCCTTGATGTTGATCGGTTCGGTGGGGCGCACGCCCAGGCGCTTGGCCACAGCCGAGGCGTAGGCCTGGGTGTCGTTCTCGTTGCTCGGCGCCCAGCGGTTGATGGTTTCGAGCACGGTGTCGATGCCCTTGCAGCCGACGCCCGGCATGCCGTCCTTGCCCCGGTAGTTGATCAGCAGCTTGCCCAGGGCGCGGATGCCGTTCTCGGCAGTGTCGAAGATTGCGAAGCGGCCATTTGGCTCCTTACCTAGCTGTCCCTCCCATTGGTTGCGAGGGTTGTAGTCGATGTTTCCCGGGTTGCGATTGCGCACGCCCCGGGGCTGGGATTGGGTCATGGGTTTTCTCCAGGCAAAAAAATACCCGCTCGCTGGCGGGTGTGGTGGAAGCTGCGATTTAGCAGGTCGGTCAAAAATCCAGTAGATACTTTCTGGCGATATAGAAAGCCTAATTAATTTCAAGAAACTTCAAATGGAATTTTATCCAAATTTGTGAGATCGCAGACTAGTAACTTCACCGCCTTCGGTCTATTCGAACCCTCAGGAGGTATGCTTGGCCACTCGTTCGGGACATTCCTTATACGAAATAGCATGTAATTAAAGATGATCTTGTTAGCAACATCTACATCAGCATACGCTGACGTGCCTGCTAAATTGGTCCATCCGCCGCCCGCGCCCCCTTGGTTCACATACCATTGAGACTCTGAAACTGCCAACCCTATCTTCTTTGCGTTTGGGTATGTGTTTGTATAAGACCCTTCATTATAATAGTGCTCTCGATACTCTAATACTTTCAAGTATGGCGCATCACTATCGTATATTAATTTTCCCTGCTCATTCCAAAGACAAAACAACCCTTTTGCCGGCTCAAGATTAATAGACGGGTCATCAGATGGAATAAAAACGTAATAATTAAGCTCTTGATTTCTAGTAAAAACATCTGATGAATAAATTTTTGACCGTTGAGTTGCACCATCATTTTTCTGGAAAAGAGAGAGTATCCCCGTGCCCCTGACAACGGGCTCATACACAATAATCGGTCGAGAGCCACTAGAAGGTATTGGTGCGCGCACGTCCCACATTTGGGTTGACGTAGCTCCACCGGGCTCGCTATAGGCCCTTCCCTTCTTCCACAGAACGTAGTTCGAAAAACCGTCAGATATCTGTAGGCTGTTCCCGTCGTTTATGCTTTCGAAGTATGTAGCCATCAGTAGCACCCGTAATGGATTATTGGAGGCCCCCATAGAGGGTGCGACTGCTGACTCCAAGAAAAAGTAGTCTTATTTGTAATCGACGTTATTGTCGGGTTAACTTGGTGAGGCCCGCCGTCTTGATCCTTTATTACAATGAACCAAGGTTTGTTGCTAGCCCACTCGGGAACTTCGACGCTTCCCGACCAAGCAGCCGGAGTAGTTCCTAAATATCTCGGCAACCCTGTGCTTGTATCAACATTTACTGTTCCGTCTTCATAAAAAATCTGAAGACCAGCTTTGTCGGCCATTGCTATTCCCTTAATAAAGAGCTCAATGTTAAACATAAGTCAGCCAGAATAACTTGAGCACGCCCCGAACACTTGTGGCGAGGCCAGTCTCAATGCGAAGGTATCAGGCTGCGTGCCTCGGCACGCTTCTCTGCGATATCGGCTGGGATGTCCTTGCCGGTCTCAAGTTTTCGCACCACCAGCCAGTCGGTCTGGCGCAGGTACTCTCGGGCCTCGTTGGTTTTCTGGTCCTGCTCAGTGAAGGTTTTCTTGCTCTGCGAGAAGTCCATGGTCGGCCTCGACGGTTGGAGTTACGGGGGGCTGTGCGGGGTGGTTGGTGGGGATATCCACCGGGCCGGCGGCGGTGACGGTCACAGGCTCAGGGAAGCGGATGGCGTCGGTGGCCGTGGCTTCGTCGTAGGGCATGAGCAGGGTGATCGACAGGACGCCGTCGGTGGACATAACTGCTTTGTCGGCGAACAGAGGCGAGTCGATGGCCTCGAGCTCCAGCTCATAACCTCGCTCAAGCGGAGAAAAGTCGAACGCCTCGCCGTTGATGGTGATGGCATAGCCCTCAATGGAGACTGACTCGAGGCGCGGGAACATGTCCGTACACACGGGGGAAAATTTGATAATGACCATTATCGCCACCTACCTACGGCAAGATATCTTGCTTGATACTGAGCGTTAGCCGCATGACTGAAGCCAACTACTCGGCATTGGTTCGGGTTGTTCCCTTCCCCTACCGATCCCCAACAATATGCGTATGCAGAGTAAGAGACTGAGGGAATGACAACCCCAATCGTCACGAACGGAACCGGAAAGGTAAATATTTCAGCGGCGCCGAGAAAGACACCCGTTGAAACTTGATTTGATGTTGTCTGGATGGTTGAGCTCTCCTTCCAGCAAATCATGGTCCCGTCCGAGAACTTGACTGCGGTCCCGTTGCTGTTCGTTATTGACTCTTCGTTAACCTGCATCCATGGCTGGATTCCACCGTTGATGCAGCCCCTATAAAACATCTTGTTGCCAGTCGTGGAAAGAATAAGTTGCGTCCAGTTGCTCGAGGACTTCTCGTAGAACGTTGTCTTTATTGTTCCGTATACGCCTGGGTTGGGGCCGTTTAGGGTTCCTGGGTGCACCAGCAAATCACCGCTGGCCGCAACGTTATTTGCGTCGTTGCACGCCAGGAGCGATGTTGCTCCGAGGCCGTAATCTCCCGCCTTTACGATCTCCATCCAGGGGCTGAAGATCCCGCCAGCACCCGAAAAGGTTCGAAACCACTTTTTCTCCCCGAAGGGGTGGCCACGAGTTGTCGTAAAGACCTGGCTGCCGCTATCAGGAGTAATAACGCTGACTTCAAGAGTTCCATATGCGTCGGATCTAGGGGCGTTCGTTGCGCCGGGATCGCAACGATAACAACCCTGAATCCTGGCTTCGTTACAGTCGGTGATCCTAGGAGCGGCGTTCGCGCCCAGCCCAACGGTCTGCATGACTGCTTTTACTGCCGGCGAAAAGTCGCTGATCGTGCTGGCCGGTTGTGCGCCAGTATGGTTCGCGCGAGCCAGCAGCTCAGCATCAGGCCGGTTCTTTGTTGCCCCCGGCTGTGACCCTGCCGTCTTGTCGTAAAGCTCCCCGGTCATGTCGTTGACTTTCGTCATCGCGGAACGGAACGTGTCGCCGCCCTGCCCAGTGGGAATAACCCCGAGCTCAATATTTTTACGCGCCATGCGTACCTCTCTTCTATGACCAGATGCCTAGACGGACCCTAAGCCTGTTGTTCGTGTCGAAGACCTGAACGACCTGGTTTGTCATCGTCAGTCTGCCGCCACCCGCTACATTCCCGTTGAATTCCAGATTTCCGCCCTTCCACAGTTTCCAACCGCGCTTGCCCGGGTCGTAGTCGTCCGACTGCAAGTTGTCTCCGATTTTGAGCATCGTGATCGAAGCGTCTTTGATGAATGCCGACTTCATGAAAACCTGGCCGCCCTCAACCGCAAACGGAACGCTCCCGCCCTGCTCAATCGCGAACAGATCAGCACCAATAACGAGCTTGGATTGCAGATTTCCTGCAGCATCGTTCTCAATGCCCAAGCCGATTCCAGCCCATTTGTATTCTCCATTTCCTGGGTTGTACTGAAGACGCACAGACCAGGAACCATTGACCTTGCCATTGACGTCGGTGGCCAGCTGGAAGCCCTGGTCGGCCTTCAGCGTTGTATTGCCCAGGTTCACCTCGAGGGTGTCCGTTTTCTTAGCCAGGGCATCGGTCGCCGTCACGCGGGCAAGCGTTTCCTGTTTGATCGCCGCCGAATTGTCACCGACCTTGGCATCCACCTGCGTGATGCGCTCGACCAAGGCGGCATCCGCCGTGACCATTGCCTGGGTCAGGTCCGTGACCTTGGCGTTGGTCTTGCCAAGATCCGCCTCGACAATGTCCGTACGCTTGGCCTGGACGTAATCGCCTTCAGCAATGGCAGACCAGACCGACCACACGCCGGCGTAGCCGGTGTCCTGGCCCACCAGCTCGCCGCTATCACCAGCCATTGGCGGATTGAGCTGCACATAGACGCCGTCCACCTTCTCCGACACAGCCTTGACCTTGCCGTCGATTACCGTGATCTGCTGTGTCAGGTTGTGCACCTCGCCAGCCAGCGCGTTGGCCTCCTCCAGGATCGTCCCGACGTCCTTCCAGTAGGTCGCGTTTGGCGGCTGAGTACCAGCGGGAACCGGCCCGAGGGCCTGGTACAGGTTCTGTCCCTGCCGCACGATCTCGCCCTTCGCGTAGGTCTTCTCCGGATCCCAGACAAGTGCGTCGGTGTACTGCTTGATCAGGTCCTTGATCGCATCGAGGCGCTCGTTGATCGAGCCGGGGCCGTCGCCGCTGATCTTGTCGATCTCGTCCTTGAGGTGCTGGCCCAGGCTTGACTCGTCGATCTTGCCTTTTATGTAGTCCAGGATGAGGTTCGCGTCGGAACTGGCTTGCCCCTGGACCCCGCCGCCGGCTGGATAGAAAGGACCAACGTTGCCCGTGCGATCCACCAGGCGAGCCCAGAAGAAGAACGTTGCGCCGGCGGCCAGGCCTTGCATCAAGAAGTCCGACTGCGGGTAGGCCAGGTCCGAGAGCTTGGCGGCCTGCTCCAGGCTGTTGCCGGCGCCATACCAGATCTCGGTTCGCTGGGTGTCCTCGGCGCCGACCGGGAATCCCCACTTCAACTTGATGCCGAACAATTCGCTGGAGGCGTTCAGGTACGCCACCGCCGGCGGAACACCGTCCTTGCCCTTGAGTTGGGTTAGTTCTGAGCTCTTCCAGATCGAGGAGATCTCAAACGCACTCACCGCCCGTACCCGGGCCAGGTATGCGCCAGCGTAAATACCAGTGACATCTACGCTGGTCGAGCCGGTGCGCTGCACCTTGATCCAGTTCCCGCTGTCCTTGCGCCACTCCACGTCGTAACCGACAGCGCCGGATACCGCGGGCCAGGCAATCGTCATCGTGCTGACAGCCAAGCCTTGGTCGATGGCGTAATCGGAAGTCAGCGCCACGCTCGCCGGCGCCGGAACAGTAGTCACCGGAATGATGCTGATCGGCCGTTCTTCCAGGCGAGCCCCGGTGTCGATCGATGCGTATTTGCTGGGCTCATACTGCAGGGCGCTAATTTCGTAGTCGCCTTCCGGCGTTCGTGCAGTTCGAAGCACGCGATACAGCGGAATGGCCAAATCATCAGCATCGAGGGCCCACTGCAGGTCCTTGGCGGGAGGTTCGCTATAGGCTGTGGTCACCGTGACCTGACGCCCCTTGACGCTCTGCACCGTGCGTCCCTCAGCCCTGCCGGCGGGCAGGTTGATGATCAACCGATCGCCGGCCTTCGCCTGGGTGTCCCGGTCCAGCGTCACCACGCGACCAGCCGCTGCCGCGATTCGTCCGCCCACCTCCCGGCCCGCCAGCAGCGAATCGGCAACCGGGATGATGAAGCCAGGCAATGGAATCTGCCCTTCCATCCCGGTTTTGAAAGTAACTGTCCGATCCTGGTTGTTGCTCAGGATTGCCCACTTGGCGCGGCGCTGAGCTTCACTGGCCCGGGTGCAGCCGATTGCGCTGATCTCGGTAGGCTTGTCGCCAAACCGGCGTTGCAGCGGAAGATCAGCATAGGGAATGACGTCGGTGTCGTAGTTGTTGGCTGGGTTGTCGTAGCTCACCAGGCAGCGGGTGTAACGGGTCTTGGCCGATGCGCTGCCGTAGGAAAACTTGCCATCCACCACGTTCGCGCGGGTGAACACATAGTCGATGTCTTGGGCCCGAGGCATATCGGCCTGCATGACGAGCTGGCCCTGGGCCCAGCAAGTCATACCGCGATAAATGCCGGCGATATCCCGCAACAGTGACCAGGCATCGGCCTTGCCTTGCAGGTTCATGTCGCAGAGGAAACGCGGCTCCTGGCCGCCAAGGCCGTTGGAAACCAGCTGATCGCAGTATTGCGCGATCCGGTAGAGCTCCCACTTGTCGACCATCCAGTTCTTGATGCGCTTGCCCAGGCCGAAGCGGTTTTCGGTGCAAATGCCGAAGGTGATCCAGGCAGGGTTGTTGGTCCAGGCCTGCTTCATCGTTCCATCCCAGATCCCCGAGTAGGTCCTAGCCACCGGATCGTAGTTGCTGGGCACCTGCCACTTGCGGGCTTTGCACTTCACGGTGACAGCAGGAATGTTGGTGAACTGCTCGGCATCGAACTCGATGTAGAGCAGTGCGGTATTCGGATACCGGATCTTGGCGTCGATCACCTGGGTGTAACCGGCGATCAACATGGTGTCGGCCACCTTGTTGGTGTTCTGGTTCGGGGTAATACGACGTACCCGGATCTGCCAGCCCGACGTCGCAGGTGGCAGGTCAATTCGACGAGAGCGCTCGTAGCGAGAGGTGCTCTTGCCGTCGACGGCCTCGGCCAGGACCTGCTGATAAGCTCCGCCGTCGGTGGCTACATCGATCGCGTATTCGGTTCGGTAGCCCTTAACGTTGCCCTCGTTGTCCTGTGCCTGTAGCGCCGGCCAGGCCATCCGCACCCGTACCGCCGAAAGCTGGATGTTGCTGATGGACTGAACCCACGGCGCACCGCTGCGCAGTTCGATGTTCAGCGAGGTTTCATTCTCGACCGAGGGAATGCCTGGGATGTAGTCCTGGTCCACAGAACCCGGCCGCCAATCCCACTTCACGTTGGTGAAGTTGTAGGAGCCGCTGGCATCCTGAATTGGAGTGTTGTCCAGGTAGATATCGCGGGCCGTTGGCGTGCCTTCGAACTCGCCCTCACCTACTGCAATTAGGATCTTGGCCAGGTTGGTCGAACGCAGGCTATCAGCAGCCTCGTATGGCATTTTCGGCTTTTTCTGACCACCCTTTGCGCCGTGGATCTCGACGTCCATCTTTCCTCCAGGCATAAAAAAACCGCCTCAAGGCGGCTGTTTGACGTTGTGGTGTTTAAGCTTTGTCTTCCGCGTATATCGATGCAGAAATGATCGCCCCGCCCCACCGGCGCTCACCGATGCAGATAGGGACCGGGTTGCCACTCGCGGTGGTGTTCTTGGCACTGCCGAAGGCGTAGGAAGGCATGTTCTCGGGGGAGGCGCTTTGCTTGAGGCCGCCCTGCTGGGGGCTGAGCATTTGGATAACGCCGCCGGCGACCAAGCCGATACCTGCGCCAATCAGCGGCGCACCAAAAGGAGTAGCGGAGAAAACAGCCCCTACAACGATTAAGACCGCGCCAACAACTGTTTGAAGAATTCCGCTCCGTTTACTACCCACCACTACTGGAGCTATGCGGATATCGCCGGATCCGGAGTAACACAGCTCCTTTTCGCCGATGTTGTGCTTGTCGCGAAAAATCGCAAACTCTAGCCCTCGCGCTTGAGCGCTCGATAGAAATCGTTCGAAGCCAGGAATCTGGACGCACAGGGCCTTGATGGCCTCGGCTGGGGACCTCACTGCAAGCCTGAAGGTTTTGCCGAATTGCCTCAGTTGCCCATACAGACGGATAGTGGTCATAGGCTGGTAGTCAGTCACTGATGTCTTCACTGCTTTTTCTCCGCGCATAAAAAAGCCGCCTGATGGCGGCTTCGAGTGTTCCTATTTTCAGTTGTAGTCGACATAAGGACCGATGTAGAAACCGCCTATGTCGCCACTGATCCTGTACAAAGTTTCTTTCCCTGGCGCCACAGTGGCTGCGATGGTGCGGATCGCTGCACCAGAACACAGACCCGACCCTACCAATCCGGCCCCGAGGTTCGGCGAGCCCGGCGAAAGGTAAAATGTAGCTCGCTGCCCGGTACCTATTTTCGCGGCTTTACGACCGTCTATATAGATCACAATGTCACAGCCCGATCCGACAGCACCTGAATCGCGCACAACCGTGATTTGCCCGCTATCACCAGATGGCGGCGACTGGAACGCATATACCTCATCTGCTGGTACAGGCTGGGCATCGCGCACTGAAATAGCCGTGGAAGCACACCCCGCCAACACTGCAAAAGCCACGGCCGCTATCAGAATTCGCATGTCGGTCCCTCTATATGGTTTGAGGGCAATCTACCATTGCAGAACACGCGCATCAAAACGCCACATTGACAGCCTCCAGATTGACAATCTGGACCAGCTGCAGCTAAACCCGTCCATGGTTAATGCACCTCACCGAGCCCCGTCAGCAGACACACTTAGCATTCCCGGTTCATTGGTGGAAACCTCTACCAGGACCCTCCTCTTTTCAGAGTCGCAAGTGATCAGGACGTCCATGCCGTTGCTGTGAACGCGCACAGCCTTTTGGCCAGGCGCATCCGAGACCTTTTCTATGCGAGACGGACGAGAGTTCAGCTGGGCGATGATCTGAGCTTGTGCTTGCTCGCACCGACTGAAATCCATTGGTACCACGCTTGAATGGGTGTCGGCAGACACCGCGAACGGGCAGAAAAGAAAAAACGCGGCAACCGCAAAACATCCTTTACCCATGACCAGCTCCTCCATGCACATGATCAGTTATCTTGGCGGTGTACCCGCCAGCACCTACATATGCCTGGACCTGCCGCTTATCCTTTCGTTCAAGCTATTTGATGCTGCTGCGAAAAGGCTGACTCCAGATGCAAAAAGCCCAGCGCGAGGCTGGGCTTCAACATCAACTGAAGATCCACCATAAAAAAGCTGCGATCAGCAACCATGTAACCACATGCGCCCATAACGGCGTAGGCGCAGCCTGCGCCCCAGCCCTCTTTCCTGATCCATAGAGCTTTGACGATGAGATCCCAGTTCCGGGAATACTTGTCGTGACGCGCGTCCCTCGCTTGCTGAGGTTGGCTGTTAATCCTTTTCCGCCGATAGAGGTGCTGACCCCACTCTTGCTGAGGTTCAGTCGCACGCCAGGGGCGACCTTAAAGCTCTTCCGAAAACGCAGCGCCATGATCTGAATCCTTGAAATTGGCAAAGAGCCATCATCTCTTAAGCAATCTAAAGCCACCACCCTGTCCACCCATCCACCCTGGACGGAAAGCCAGTACGTGAGCTGGGCTTGGGCGTAGTAGCGTTGCGCCTCCCAACGAACTGCCCTGGTCCGTTGCCGGAAAGCCCATGGACTGGGGAGATGAAAAAGGAGAGGCACGTGTTAGAAGAACTCAACATTACCCCGCAGCAGGCATTGCAGCAAACCGCTCAGACACTTATCGCTCTTTCAAAAGTCCTTGCGAAAATCGCCCCAGGAATTACCCAGATCCAGCTTGAGCTTGCGGTTGAGGCATGCCTTGCTGAAGGCTGTGGGAGTGAATTGCCTGAGGCTATTCTCGAAAAGGTATTCAAAGGCGCAGCACCTGCAACAGTTCTTAAACCTGAAGAGTTCGACAACAAGCTGCAGGACACCAGTCAGAAATCTTGATCTTGATTCTGTCCCGAACCGCTTCTTCAATCGCGTCTGTCGAGATGAATATTTTTCCTTCTTCATCTATCAGCCAACGCTGACTCTGCGCCGGGCCTACATCGGAGCCCGGTGCTTTAACTTTAACATCTTCCATCATCCTCTCCTGCGGCCTGGCCGCGTTATGTTGGTTGTTTTGCATCTATGTGCCTTAGAATCAGGCGTGTCCGGTCATGCCAAGGGCCGCCGAAGACGATGATCTCGCTCGGACGCCCATACAGGTGGTGCAACAGGAAAGGACCTGAGCCAAAGGCGCCGGAATCTTCCCCGGGCAGTGCCGGATCGGAACCCAGGTAGATCCCTGCATGGTTGGGGTGTGCAGTTCGACCCACGGCCATGACGATCATGTCCCCACTTTGCGGCTGGTCGACCCGGTAGAAGCCGGCAGCCTCATAGGCCTGCTCGTACAGGCTTGGACCGGCGGCCTGCTCCCACCAGCCGTCCTCGCGGGCGTAGGGTGGGAAGTCCAGGCCCCACTCACGCTTGTACCAGTCGGCGCAGACTTGCCAGCAATCCCAGGCGCCGTGCACGAATGGCCGCCCCAGCAGCGGCGTTTCACCTGTTGGCATCACGGCCCGCAGGTCGCCCTCCGGCCAGGACAGGATGTACCACGGCAGCCCGGTGGCCTCACACATGGCCCAGTCGCGCGGCGAAGGCCTGCTGGTGGCGTCCGGGTGCGAATGCACGATGCCGATCACCTCGCCCTGCTCCTCGGCTTCGGCGTACTGCTCCGGTGCGATGCGGAACTCCTCCGTAGGCTCGGTTGCGACGTTGGTGCAAGGGAAATAGAGCTGCTTTCGGCCCACAGCAAGGATCAGCCCGCAGCACTCCCGCGGGTACTCAGCCGCAGCGTGCTTCTGCACGGCAGCAAAGATGTGTTTGAGCATGGTCAGCTCCTCGCAATCAAGGAGACAGCGGGATACCCCCCGAATGGCAAGGCATTCCCTTCGCCAAACCTGCATTTACAGCCGGTCGAAAGCAGCCCATTGCACTGGTCTTTTTCGGGATCATCGGTGGGTTTGCCGTCCATGTCGAAGTAGCCTCCGGTCCACCCACAGTTCGGCCCCCGGTACCCGGCGGTCAAAGCCCAGTGGCAGAGCGTGGTCATCTGGCGGCCAATTGACTCCGAACCCACATCACCAGGACTGGCAAGCTCCCAGGTCACCGACTCCCCGTCCTCGTTCGTCTTCTGGTCGATGTACCAGACCTCTATGGCTTCCTGGGTAGGGTCAGCCTGAGGGTTCCCGCCTTCGAAATTGGCAGCGTCCAGGAACTGGCCCAAGGTGTTGCGCATGGTCAGCTTGAACTCCAGCAGATCGTCGAAGGCCAAGCACAAGGCCGTGATACGACCGTTGACGTTGCCGACGGAGAGCTTCGGCCGAACAGCAGTACCATCGCCGTTTGCCTCAATGCCCTCGATCTGCATGGGCCAGGCACCGTACTCGTTGCCCTGCCACCAGATCGACTTCGCGGGCAGCTCATCCGCTTCAGCGCCGGCGGCGATCAGTTCCGCAGGCGTGTGCGGTATGGCATGCCCGTGGAAGCGAAGGATATCGGCGCCATAGTCCGTACCGTCGAGCTCGAACAGCAATACCTCGCTGCCAGGCTCGAGAGTCTGGATATCACGAATCAGCGACATAGGATTCCCTTAGGGGTGAAAGGCCCGCTCGAAAGTGGCCGTGAGTTTGAACACGCCTCCGCCCACAGGAACCGGCGTGGGATTCTTGCAGGTGAACAGGCCCAGCTGGCCCAGGGGTGTAGTCCACAGAAAGGCTTTCGCGCCGGCGTGCCGGTCGAAGAAGGCCATGATGTCGGCTACCTTCGACTTCGAGCCGGTATAGGTGATCGGATAGGAGTCTTGCTTATTGTTGGGACCGTCCCCCACCACCTGCTTGTACCCGCCCCCAAACTGGGTTGATCGAGTTCGATATTCGATGGTGGGGGAATCCCCGTTCTGCGTTGGCCATGTGAAGGTCTCTATCGCCATCACGCCCTCCCATTGGTGAGTCGCCAGATGGATCCGCCAGGCTGTAGCGCCCGATTAATGGCTGTCTCCGCTTCGGTCTTGGCTGCCTGCTGAATGCTCTTCCCAATCTGTGCGGCGTCCTGTGGTGCCGTGGCCGCCCCTCCATCACTGGAGGTCTGGACTGAGACTGATACAGGGAAGTTGTAGGTATTGCCGCCGCCCTGGGCGCCAGCAGCACCAGTAAGCGCACCAGAAGTTAGCGGAGTGACACTACCGCCGTTGGCACCTGTCATCAGGAACGACCGACCGCCCTCGCTGTAGAGTTCGGGCCCCAGTTCGTTCACCTCGTATAGGGAATTTGGAGACACGGGACCACCAGCGGCCCGGTACCCGGAGAAGTCGACACCGGTATATCCAGCCTGGGTGGAGCCCGCTGACGACGCCCCGCCACCGAAGTACGAACCAGCAGCCGATGCAGCCATGCCGAACAACGAGCTGAGCGCAGAAGAAGCCGCCTGCCGTGCTGCGATCCGAGCCATGTCGGCCAGAACCGACTTTGTGAAGTCCGCAAACGAAAACTTGCCAGTGGTAGCGAACTGCACGATCGCGTCTTCCATGGAGCCGAAGGCGTTGGTGAATAGGCTCTTGGTTTGGCCGGCAACATCCCGCGCTGACTCCAGGTAGTTCTGCCAAGCCGATGAGGCTCCATTCGTCCAGTCGCCCTGGGCGACCGTCATCTCGCCGTAGTTACTGACAACGGTGTCGTGCAGCTTCTGCTGGCTGGCTTCCAGCGCCTGTAGCTTCTGCGTGTACTCATCAAGGCTCATGCCTCGGGAGCCATCGCCGTACTGGTTGGCCAGGTCCAGCTTCTGCTGGTTGATGCGGTCGTCGATCGCGTTCTGTTGGTTGGTCAGATCCCGCTGGCGATCACCCTGGCCAAGGCCGGCTGCAGCTCGCAGGCCCTGCTCGCGCAAGGTGTCGACTTGCTGCTGCAAGGCGCTGGTGTAGGTCTTGACCGCCAGCTCCTGCTTCTTCAGTCGGCCTTCTTCATTCTTGGCCAGCACGCTCAGCTCGGTGTCAGCATCTTGCTGAGCCTTGACCATGGCGGCGCGGGCATCGGCGATCTTCTGGTCTAGCTGGATACGCTGGGCGGCAGAGGTGCTGGCCTTACCCTTGGCGGCCTCAAGTGCCGCAATCTCTGCCTCATAGGCTGCCGTAACCTCGTCCCGCTCGTTGCCGATCATGGCCTCGCGCTTGAGGAGGTAGTCAGCTTGGGATACCAGGCCAGCTTTCTGTGCCGCGTCCAGCTCCTTCTGGGCGTTTTTGTACTCGGAAAGGATGCCGGTAAGGGTGTTTTTCGAGTTATTGAAGGCCGTCAGGTCGACGGCACCCACAGCAGATTTGGGGTCCTTTTTCTGCTCATCAATCGCCTTGCGCAACTGGTCGTACGCACCGCCCGAAAACTTCTTGCCGTCGAACTGGACCCCATCCAGCAGCGCCGCTTTCTGGCCAGTCTTCTCCGCATTCTGGTAGAGCGTGGTGAACTGGTCGTCGAGCTTTTTGTAAGCCTCCTGCCGCTTAGCCAGCGGATTTAGGTTCTCCATCTGCCGATCCAGATCCTTCTGGACCGCGATAAGCTCCTTGTTTGCCCTGGTAGCCTCACCGGTTGCGTTTGCGTTGCTCTCGCTGGCCGCCTGCCGCGCCTTCAGTGCAGCAAGCTTTGCTTCCAGCGCAGGCGTGGAGTCGTCGTTCTCTCCATCAGCCAAACCAAGGAAAGAATTGAGCGAACTGAGGCCATTCGACAAGGCTCCCGCGACACCGCCACCCTTTCGGGTATCCAGCACCCGCTGTGTGATTTCGATTTGCTTGGCCAGGTCCGGGAAGATCTCAGACCTAATCTCTGCGTAAGCGCCCTTGATGGCGACCTTTACCCGATCCCAATCACGCTCGATATCCGACAGCGAATCGCGGTAGTCCTTCAGCCGTTCCTGTGCAGACTGATTCAGGTTCCCACTGAGGGTATCCAGAGCACGCTGATGGTCACCCTGTTCATCGATGGACTTGATGACCTGGTACTGCTCATAGGTCAGCAGACCATATTGATCGCTGATCTTCGAAGCTGCTTCCGTCGCGGTATCACCAGCGTTGGCCAGTGACTTAGCGATATCCCCTGCCCCTTTACCAGTCACCTCACCTATAGCGGCGGCGGCCTGGGCTAGGTTCTGCATCTGGACGCCGCTGGTAGCTGCACCAGAAGCCAGTGCGATAACAGCTTCACGCGCACCACTCAGGTTACCGGTGAGAGCTCCGGCCGACTCACTCATTGCCTTGAGGCTGGCGATGCTTTGCCCTGCATCGTTTGAACCGCCATTGATGACGCTGTTGAATTCTCGTGCCTGCTTCACGGCGTCGAAGTAGGCATAGGCAAGACTACCGATGACCCCGGCGAGCAGGCCTGCCGGCATCAGGGCCGCAGCCAAACTCTTAGCCGAGGCACCAGCTTCGGCGCCGAGCTGGGCAACGGCACGAACGCCGCTCCCCCAATCCCCCGACTGCAAGGCATTGCTCAACTGCATGACGTTTTCTTGAGCCTGGCGGGTGCCGAGCTTCAATTTGTCGAATGCAGTTTCTGTTGCAGTCAGACCGGCTCGGTCCTTGCCGATCTTGGCCAGGGCCTCGTTGTAGCGCTCAGCGCTGATCGCTCCGCGCTGAAACGCCTCATTCGCCGCCCTTTCCTGCGCCTCCAGCTTAGCCAGCTTCGCGTTCACCGGGTCAATGCTGTTGACTGTGCGCTTGAGTGCTTCGACCTGCCGGTTTTCGGCATCGATCAGGCGCTGCTTCTGCGCAACCTCCTTGGCTTCGGCTTTCTCGATCTTGTCGAAGGATTTGCCGAGACGCTCCTGATAGGCCTCTTGCTGCTCAATGGTGACCAGACCACCCTTGCGGGCACGCTCAAGCAGTCCCTCTGCCTGGACCAGCTTCTCCATGCTGTCGATGTTGCCCGTCATCGCCCTATCGAGCTGGCTGATGATGGCGATTTCGCTGGCAGCGCTTGTCCCAGCCTTACGGCTGGCGTCGACCTGGCGTTCCTTCGCGCTGGTGGCCTTGTCGATGCCCTGGGCAGCCTCCGCCTCCGCTTGGCTGATTTTCTTACCGGTGCTGGCCAGGCCCTCCCCGGCCTTGCCAAGATCATCGACGGCCTTCTCTGCCCCTTCGGCCGCGTCGACCAGTTTATCCAGGTCATCGGCAGCCTTGACCGCCTGAGACGACTCAACCGCAATGCCAAGCGAAGCGAAGGTAGTGCTCATTTGTTGTCTCTCTGTTCAGCCATGACGGCCAGGGCTTCAGCCTCCATCTGCCGGATGTCACTGAAAATGCTTTGCCGGGAGTTGGCCGGCACGCCACACATTCGGATGACACTCGGCAGCACGCCGTAGTCCAGGCCTGTCGCGCCACACGCCCCCACCCGCCACTGAGTGCTCATCGCTTCGAAGACAAGAAAGGCTGGCCAAACGTCCGGCCAGACCTCAACGTCCTGGCCGGTCAGATCACCCACCAGGAAGCCGAAGGTCTTGAGCTCTTCAGCAGATGGCCCTTGCTGATAGAGGGCGCGTGCGGCGCTTAGGAGTTTCCCAGGCGGGCTTGATTGAAGGCCTCGGAGTACGTCGCCAACACAGCGCTGGGTACCGAGACAATCGAGGAGACCAGAACACGGACGTTCTGGTCGTTGAACTCTTCCTTGAAATCCCAGCCAGCCACCACAGCCTTGACCTGGTCGACCTGCAAATCGATCTGGGCAGCGGTGAAAGCCATCAGGTCCATGTCATCAGCCTTCGCGACCAACGCCTTGTGGCGCTCACCCCACTCGGCGTAGAGCTCGGCCAGGCCAGCCCTGTCCAAGTACTTGAATACGAACCCGACCTTCACCGGCTGGCCGCCCAGTTGCGGGATCATTACGTCGGACTTGAAGGTCGGATTCTGGATCAGTGAGAACTTGGCCATGGGTTATACCGAGGTCAGGTAGCGGGTCGGCTCGGACTGCAGCGCCAAGCTGACAGTGCGGGTCAGCAGGTTGTTACGGGAAACCGCCGGCTGCTTAGAGAACGAGGTGTAAGCCCCGTACAACAGGGTGTCATTGCCTGGAAGATCGAGGCGTGCAGCATGTACCTGCTTGCCGGCATCGGCCGACATCAGCACAGCATTGAACGGCTGGGCCGGGTCATCAGCGATAGTCAGGACCATGCTGGCAGCCGACTTGTCAGTAGGGATCTGCTTGCCCTGGTCGTTCTCGAGGAACACCACGTCGAGGTAGTTCTGCTCCCCGCCGGAGAAAGCCAGATCGGTTACTTGTGGAATCAGCACCCAGGTCAGCACCTTCTTCATAGTGCCCGAACCAGTGCCTGCTGGGTAAATCTGGGTATCAGTGGTGTCAATGCCTTCCAGCGTAATCGCGGTTGCCGTAGCAGCTTTCACGCGAACGACTTTGCTGTCCAGCTTGCTCCAACCGGAGGTGAGCAGCACGATGTCTCCAGCGTCCAGATCGGCGCCTACAACGGTGGCCACAGCCTCACTTGCATTGGAGATCGCAGTAAATGCCAGCGGAGCCTCGTAGGTGGCAGCGTGTTTAAAAGTGCCGCCGTTAGGAATTTTGTATCCCATTGGGTTTTCCTCTCTTCAGAAATAACAAAACCCGCTCAATGGCGGGTTCGTGGGGTGCCCAAAGGGCGGTGATAGTGCTAATCAGATAGGCCCGGAATGAGTCGCAAGGGAAAACCAAGATGACAGAGGCCGCACTACTCAATCTGCTTCAAGACTTGGAGGTCAGCTTGCATCAGGCAAGCGTCCGAAATAACCCTGGTGAGCTGGATCGTTTACTGCACAAGGAGTTTCATGAAATTGGTCGGTCAGGGGCCTTCTATACGAAAGCCGATACGGTTGAAACCTTGCCCCTTAAAGAGTCTCACTCTGAAATTCTGGCGCAAAATTTCAAACTGACGGTGATATCCAAGGACGCTTGTCTGCTGATATACGAGGCGGCCCAATCCACCCGTTCAGGTGAACCAACTCAATACGCGCGGAGATCGTCAATTTGGAAAATTGAAGATGGCGAGTGGAAAATGCTATTCCATCAAGGGACACCTGCTCACCCGTTTGATCTTGCCTAAATCGTGTCGGCTCGATACGCGAACGAAACCGGAACGGTGTAGGTCGTGTCGTCCGGGATACCTGGCCCCTGATCGACGGGCGTCATGGTCACCACGGTCAGTGCATTCTTCGTGATTCGCTCGTACAGCGGAAACAGCGCGGCGACCTGGTCAGCCAGCGCGCCGGTCGCGCCGCGATATTTGCCCGCTGGTGTCACGATGCTCACCTGAAACACGCCGGTGTATAGCTTGTGGTCGCCGGCAAGCGTATTGCTCGCGGTATCGCCCGGTAATGTGAACGCCCTCAGGTAGGAAGCGCCATCCACGGGCGTGTATGCCTCGTTTTCGACGACAATTTTGAGGGGCGTCGGTAAAGCCTTCGCCCAGGCGATCAGCTTGGCTTCGTAGATCGAAGCGATGATGTTGTGGCTCATACCTGGCTGTTCCTGATGGCTTCGTCGACGATCTGCTGGAACCGCGCGAGCGTGATGCGCACCATGCCGCCCGGTGCCTGCTTAGAATGCCCGTATTCAAGCGGCACCGCATAAGGCAGGTTGTTTACGATGTAGGCTGTCTGGCCAGCGGTCAGCGACTGCACCTGGGTGCGCAGAACCGCGATGGTGACATTGCCGGATGGGTCGACCTGGTCCAGCACTCCATCCGCCGGCGCGTCGACGCTGAACTGCCAGTTCCCCCGGAAGCGGCCGCCGACATAGTCCTTTCCGGCGACCAGGCCGTTCACGTTGAAGTTCTGGTCGCGCTCAGCCTTGGTCAAGGGCTTGGCGTACCTCACACCGCGGCGCAGCTTGCCGGCCTTGGTGAAGTTGCTTTCGTCCAGGTTGATCAGCGTGTTGCGTACCGAGACCTTGAAGTCGTAGTCGTCGGCTGCGCGCGTATTGGCCGCACGGTGTGCCACGTTCGCCGCCCAGATCTCTGGATTGCCCACCGGCGACATGCGAATCACGCTGCTGCCGATCTCGATCACGATCTCGCGAAAGGTGGCGTCAATGCGGGCCTGGGCCTGCTCGGCGAATTGGCGGATGTTCTCGGCGAAGCTGCCGTTCCTGCCCGCATACCGGTTCATGACCGCACCTGCAGCTCGTACAGAATCGGCGTACCGGCGGGGTTGATCTCTTTCAGCGGTGGAACGATTGACCAGGTCCGGCCCTGAATGACCACTTTGTTCAGCAGATCTGGCGCCCACTCCAGCCCTTGTGCGGCGACCTTGAGCTTCTTGTCACCCTGCTTGATGAGACTGTTGTTCTGAAACTCTAGGCCTGTGAAGTCGAGCAGGATGCCCTGGGCGGTTTGCTCGGTGACGGTTTCGGGGCCGGATGATCCTGTTTCAGGGTCGTATTCGCCGGGCTTGATGTCGCGGATGGTTACGGGTTGGCCGAAGCGCGTAATCAACCGCAACGCGGTTTCAGCCGTGCGGCCATAAAACGCGCTCATGATCATGCCCTCACGGCAAACAGGCCTCGCTTGGCCAAGTAGTCGGCGAACTGGGTTCGACTCGGTCGATCCGGTGCAGCCGGGAGAAGCCGGCCGCTGGTATTGCTGATTGGCGCATATTCAACATCGACCGCGCCTTCGACACGCTCGCGGATTACTGCGCCCTGGCGTTGGTCGATCGGATCAATGTCGTCGGCATGAATCTCGGCAGCCAGAGCCATCTGGCCGTACTGAATCCGCGCCGGCAGGTAGTTATTGGGCTTGATCTCCTGATCCAGCAGCACCTCCCGGCGCGGCCAGGCCAAAGCCTGCTCGCTACTGGTCTTGCGCCCTTTCCAGGTCATGCCATCCATTGCTAGAGCCGCCCGGCGAAGCAGCGCTTCCTGCGCGGGCACCTCCGCAGGGATGACGACGCCGAACTTCACGGCGTACATGGCCAGGTCCTCGGCGGATGCGTAGCTTTCGGCGTCAGGCTTTCCGGTGCCGTCCTCAATGATGATTGTCATGCGTCAACTCGCTGGTATGGGTTGAAGATTGGCCACCGGATCACCGGCAGCCAGCAGTATCAGGCCTTGGGCAGATCAGCGATGAGCTTTTCAAGCGATTCTTTCGAGGCGTTGGCCCGGTACTGCACCTTCGCTTCATCAAGCTTTGCCTTCAGCGCCGCAATTTCGCCAGCCTCATCAGTCGGCGCCGCAGGTACCGCCTTCTTCAGAGCTTCGACCTCACCGCGCAGTGCATCGACAGTCAGGAGCAAGCCGTCACGCTCAGTTGTCAGCTCGCCGACTGAGCCGTGGATGATGCCCAGCGATTCAAACAGACGTATCGCCAGCTCACCAGACTCGGGGCGCTGGATTTCGCCAGCGTCCAGACCATCAAGCAGGAGAATGACCGCGCCATTTTCAGCTCGCAGCTTTGCAACTTCGTCTGCCAGGTCACCACATGCAGGCGCCTTGGCACTCGGGATAAGCGCGGCCGGGGCATCTTCGACCAATACGTCAACACCTGCTGCCTCATAGGCAGCGACAATGTCCGGATAGTCGCCGACGACCACCACTGCCGTCGCATCGCGCTCGATACCGCGAAACAGGCTTGCAGTGCGGTATCGCTTGTCCGGATCGAAGCCTTCAAGCTGGTTCGTGTAAATCAGTTCCATGGAAATCTCCGCAGCAGCCATTGCTGACCGCTTCCAGGGCAGGTATCAACCACCGGCCGGTGGCGTAGGGGTCAGCGTGATCATCACGCCGGCGGTGACCTTGTTGCTGTCCGCGTGCTTGGCCCAGTTGGCTGCCGAGCCTACGGCGGCCAGGGTTGGGTTGGCACCACCAGCAGACTCCTTCCAGCTGTAGCCCAGAACATCGATGTTCACGGTGCCCTCGGCCCGGTAGCCGATGCCCAGGTTCTCTTCATCGTTCACAGGGTACGAGCGGAAGCCCGGGGCCTGGGACTCGGTGATGACCACCGCATTCGGCAGCAGGCCGAAGATCACGTCCGCAGGTGCGGTATCGGTTACCAGTACCGGCTTGCCGAGAGTGCCCGGCAGGCCGCCGTAGATAACAACGCCGGCTTCTTCGTAGATCTTGTTGGTGATGGCCTCATCGACGATGTCGAAGTAGGCGCTGGAGTGCATGACCCACAAGGCAATGCGGCCGAACTTGTCGCCGAACTTGCGCATGCCACGGGTCAGAGTCTTTTTGCCATCGGTTTCGATGTTGGCGGTGACCACCATGCCGGCGTTGGAGCCAATCGAAGCCCGAAGCGCAGCAGTGGCGTACTGGATGAAACCTTCCAGGGTCGCGTCAGCCACGTCGGCGCCAATGATCTGAGAGAACTCATCAACCGGACGACCACGACGCTTGAACGCCTCTTCGGTGGTCTGGTACGGGCCGTACTTCCATGGGGCCTTGACGCCCACAGCCTCGCCGGCCCCGATCTTCTTGGCGGTCACCTTGCCGGTGGAGTTGACGTCGCGGTGTTCCAGCGAGCCGCCGATCTTGTAGAAAGCGCGCTTGCGGAAGTCGCCCTCGATCAGCTCGTTGTCGAGGACGATCGCACCATTGGAGGATGCGTTGAACACGTCCAGGTTGTCCTGGACACGTTCCAGGTATGCGGTCTGCGCCTCATCGTTGTAGATGATCAGGTCGCTGTTAACGGTTGTTGGCATGGATGAATCCCCTTACTTGGGCAATGCGAGGTACGCGGTTTGGCCGTGCTTGCGCTGGTAGTCGCGCTTCTGCTCGGCAGTCATTTCGGAGCGCTTGAATGCAGCCTGGCCGCTACCCCCGCCCGGGGCTTGAGTGCCTGAGGCCCTTGGCCACAGGTGAGGTGCACTTTCGCGCAGAGACTCCGCCCATTCGAGCGGTGTCAGAGGGGTCTTGCCGTCTTTGCCGAGAACGATCTCGCCAGATTCATCAACGGCAACGGCTTCGCCCTCTTCGTTCAGGGTGAACACGCCTTTGGCGCGCAGGATGATGTCGTCGGTTGCTTCAGGGAGGGCGCCGGCCTTCAGCGCTGCGCCGCGTACCGAATCGCCCAGGACCTTGCCCTGGAATTTGGCAGCGAAGGCCTCGGCCTTCTCGGCCCGCGCGGTGACCGTCTTCAGTTGCTTGTCGTAGTCGCCACGCAGGCGCTCGGTACGGCGATTGAAGACTTCGTCTACTTTACCTTCAGTGAGCAACTTGGTTTCTTCATCCTGGCCCGCCTTGGTAAGCAGCCCCCTCACTGCGTCGATATCCAGGCCATCGAACTGGCCTTTCAGCTTGTCCAGTTCGGTCTTGATGGTCTTGTTGGAGCCGATAAGCTCCTGATTCTTGGACTTGAGGCCGGTCACCTCGCCATCCAGGTACTTCTGCACCTCACCGCCGAGAGCGGTTTTCAGTGCGGCAACCTGTGTTTCATCGAGGTTTAGGCCGTGGGCGGCCGGATCGAAATCAAAAGGCATGGTGCTATCCCCTGGGGATTGATTGGCCCGCCTGGCGGACATAAAAAAGCCCCGGCTTTGCCGAGGCTCCAGATTTGCGCGCCACGTTTTCACGTTTCGCTTTTTTGTGGCGCGGATTTATCTATTGATACCGGCACGCTCAAACGCCAGCGGCTCCAGGCTCTTCATCTGCGCCAGGGTCAACGGCGCAAAGTTGCGATCAAGCTGCAGCTCTGCGAACCGCTCCACGGTCAATCCACCCTCCCGGAACAGCTTGCCCCGAACAGGACCGATTGCTACGTCCTGAAACGCTGCTGGCTGCTGCTGAAGCCACCGGTAGTAGTCCAGGCTCGCGCTGACCTGCTGGGGGCCGCCATCACCGACAGAGGCCCGGGTAGCCCCCTTGGCGAACACCGCACTGAGCTTGGTGATGAGGACGAAGGTTGTCCGGCAGTTCGGGTGAAACGGCGGCCGGGGCCCTGAGTCGACCGGAAACCGTCGCTTATCCATCGATCGGCAGGTCTGGCTGGTCTTACTGTCCAGCGTGGCGACCATCTCGACTTCGGACACTATGTCCGTGTTGGCCTTGGCCACCTCCATGCGCGCCTGGGACGAAACATGCTGAATTGCTGTGTGAACGACAGTGGTGGCGTTGCGGCTAGTTGTGGCCAGAATGCCGTCCTTGTAGCCGGCCGCCTTGGTGCCGCGGATGTTGCGAATGATCTGGAAGTTCGTCTGCCCTTCGAAGAAGCCCTGCCGGATCGTGCCTGTGACGCGCTCGCGCTCGGCAGTGGTACAGCCCTTGATGAAGGCTTTCAGCAGCTTCCCGCCACCGGTGCCGCGCACACTGAGCGGGTTTGTCAGGACTGCCGTGCGAACAGCAGCAACAGTCGGAGCCGCCACATCCAGCGAGACGCCAACCGGCGCCGACCGGGCAAGGCTGGTGGCTTCGAACTCAGCCTCGTAGTTCGCAATGTCCACCAGGTCGAGATTCAGTTGCGTGCTATAGCGGTCGAAGATGCCCAGCAGGAGGCTATCGACCTCCTTCAGCAGCGCCTCCAGGCGCTTGACGTTGTACTCGGTCAGATCCGACCGGGTGAGCCGGTCCCGAATCGAACGATCAATCTCCTTGAGGAAGGGAGCGAACTTGTCCACCTCCCCCGCCTTCAGCTTCTCGAGAAAGACCGCGTGCCGGATCGTTGCGTCAAGGATTGCTTGATTTGCCGCCATTTTGGTTGTCCTCGTCGTCCAGGCCCAGGCCATCGCCCTGCTCCTGCAGCTCGCCATCGATCTGCTGGTCCGTGCGTTCAGGAGCGATCAGCCCCAGCTTGCGCAAGTAGGCCCGCAGGTCAGCCTTCGCAAACCCGCCGTTCTGCCAGAGCCCGACGAGAGCGGTGATCATCTGCGGATCCGCTGTCAGCTCCACGAACTCCTGGTTGACCTGGTAAGCGACCTTCTTGTCAGTGATGCCCATGTAGGAGCAGCACCACATGAGCGCCCTGGTGTAGGCCTCACTGACGTTGGCAACGCAGCCGGCAAGGACAGAAGTCGATGCAGACTGATCACCGCGGGCCTCGGTTGCCGTCTTTGACGACAGAGACGCTACGACCATGCGAGCGCCCAGCTCGATCATCATCTGGTTCTTGTCGGCCATGGCCTCCTTGACCAACGTGTTGGGCTGGGGCTGTGCGTACCCGAAGGAACCGCCAGCAGGCAGCATCATCGGCGCCCTGGAGCCCACATAGACGCCGTTCTTCTCCATCCAGTCGCGCCACTGCTCATCCAAGCCGGAGATCCACGGCTGGGCCTGGCCGCACCAGAAGACGCTGTCTTCATAGTCGGCGCTGTTCCGGTAGTGGCCCAGGTTGATCATGGCGATGTCGTAGAGGGGCGATTCATCAATGCTCGGGTCGTTGTTCTGCGCGCCGACGAAGGTGAACGGGATCTCTTTGAGGCGCCCGGAGCCGCCTTCAGGCCTGAACTCCTCAACAATGGCCAGCGGGCCGCCGCCTTTCGGTCCAGATCGCCGCCAGACCCGACAGACGAAGCCATCGGGCTCCAATGCCAGCTCTCGATACTGCTCAATCACCTTGAAGCCGAAGCCGTCTTCCTCCTCCGGCGCCTCTCGCAGCACCACCAGGGTCAGCACACTGTGACCATTCACCATCCCGGTACGCCAGTTGATGATGTCCTCAGCGCAGTAGGACAGGATCACCGAGTGGCCACCGATGCCATCGTCCTGGTGGTAGTCGACATAGAGGCCATGCCGACCAGCCTCAAGCACCTTCTCAAGCGTGCCCTGGGAGTGCTGGTAGATGCTCACGCCGGAGCCGTTGGCGTTGTCCTGCAAGTACTCCAGCTTCTTCGACACCACCAGTGTCGGGTCTTTATGGAACGCCAAGCCCAGCAACCCGTTTCGAGTGTGCCCAGTGGCGTTCTTGAAGACTGCGCGCTCGCGGTACGCTCGGTTTCGGTCTTGGTTCTCTGGAGACTTGTCGTGTGCGTTGATGTACGGCAGCCGATCGACAACCCTGTGCTGGCCGGCACACACATCGCGCACTGTTGCCCATCGGCCCAGGGCCTCGATGTAGTCCGCCCGCTTGAAGGAGACGTCGTTGCTCATCGGGCGTATCCCATTTTGATAGAGGTGACGATCGCTTTGATCGGATAACGCTTGGCAATGAAGTAGCCAGCAGCATCGTTCATGTGGTCGTGCCCCTTCTTCGGATCTTTGTCAGGCTCGCCCTTGTCTGTGTAGGTCTGGCGTTCCAGGCATAAGGTGAGCTGGGGGCACTGATCGATGTTGACCTTCAGGCGGCGCTCACCGTACGTGTTCATAAACATCGCATTGACCGAGTTCACCCGGTCTTTGACGCTTGGGTTCTGACTGTCCACAACGACCGTAAATCCAGCCTTTCGCAGAAGGGACAGATCCGACTCGCTGGCATTTTTGCTGCTGGTGTTCTGGCCGCTGGCGTCGGGATATACCGCAATTCCGTGGCCGGGAAAGCGCGACTTGATCTTCTCGATCATCTCGGGCGTATCCCTAACCGAGTGGAACTCATCCAGGGCCAGCGGTAGGTCATCGCGCACCACGTACACAACCGCAGCCATCTTCATGACGTTGAAGTCCATACCGATGTGCAGGGCTTCGCCCGGCTTGATTCGCTCACTGGTGCGGCATTCGCTGCGGCTGAACGTGTAGTACACGACCCCGGCATAGTTCTCGAAGCTGGCTTCGTACTCCTGGCGGAACGTACGAGGGTCCATCTTGCGGCGCGCTGCATCCAACTCCTCGGCCGGAACGTTGCCGCCCTGGAGCGAGGTGTAGAGCCAGCTTTTGTGGTCTGGTTCGCCGTCCTGCTGGCCATCGCGGTAAGTGTCGTAGCAGTGGTTGAATCCCTTCGGAGTGCCAATGCGTAGCGCGTGGCCACCCTTGCACTTGCCGACATCAGGGATTACGTACTCGCAGGTCGACAGCATCGGCCGTAGGACTTCCTCCCACGCTGCCCATTTGCAGTCCGCCCATTCGTCCACCAGGACGAAGAACAAACCAGAACCGCGCAGATCGTCGTAGTTCTCCAAGCCAACACAGCGAATCAGGTGCCCACTCTTCAGCGTGATCAGCATGTCCGACTCGTTCGGCTTGCACTCCCGCCACTCCCGAGGGATAGCCTGCTTGAGCCGACGCCAGAAGACCCGACGGGCCTGTTTCTGTGTCGGGGCGGCGTACCAGATTTCATCCTCGACGCTTACGCCCCACTCCGCAGCCAGGCGGGCCGCGCGACGCATCTCAGCCTTGCCGAGGAAGGTCTTACCAAATCGGCGACCACACACGGCATCGCGGAACCGCGCATTACGCTGGAAGCCCCACACGTAAATGTTCGCCTGTTTTGGCGTCAGCCTTACCGGCGCTTCATAGGTGCGGGGTAGCGGGGACATTCTCGTCTGGCTCCAGCTTGTACTCAGCAACGGCGTACTGTTGGTCCGCCTGGGAGCCCAGGGGCTTATCGGGTTCGATCTTGCGGTTGACGTACATATCGCCGCACTCCTTGGCGGCCTGCTCGTAAAGCTGGGCCGTCAGCGCCAGGTTGCGCATGCTCTCGGCCTTCTCTGCCATCCTGGCCAGGCCGCGGAGGCGAAACGCCCGGTTGGCGATTGGAATGTCCGCCGTCTCCTCGCGGAATCGCTTGCGGGTGTCCTCGAATAGAGTCACCCAACGCTTCGCCAGGCCTTTGCCGGAGTACTTGCTGGGGTCGTGCGTCTCCACCTGCTGGCGGGTCACGGTGATGCTGAATTCTTTCTGGACGGCCTCTACCACCTGTGAAGGCGTGTCGAAGCACGCCAAGGCCTGAACGATAAAGGCCTTCACGTCACTACTGAGGGCTGCCATAGGCTTTCATCCGTCCAGAGCCTGTCCAGAATCACGCCGACTTGAGCAGACAGGTTCCGCAGGCCCTCGAAATGTTGATCTTGGCCACCTCAGGCGGCCGACTTGCAGCGTCGATCAGCTGCTGTACGTCGTTGCTTGCACCGTAGCGCCTCACCACTCCGACGAATTCTTCGACGTCGTGTGAGCGCATCTCAAGCTTGGGCATGCCGTCCTGGGTGAAGGCCGGCGCACCGTACTTGTCGAGCTTGTGTGCGATGTGGAACATCTCATGCTCAACGAGAGCGCAGAACTCAGCGTCAGAGCATTGGGCGCAGTAGTCAGCAGCCAGAGTGATGATGAAGGCCGGCACATCACCGAACCAATCACGCATCTGTTGCTCCATCCGGGCCTTCTGCCATCCGCCAGCGCGGAACATCAGTTGCTCGGCCTGGCCAAGTACAACCCGCCCCTGCTTGGCGAATCCGCTCGACGCCCACAGCACGCCGATGTTGGCGTCAATCAGGTGTGCGTGCTCGGGGTTATGGATGCTGCCGGTGTCGGCGAGGATCTCGGCCCGGAGCCATTCCCATACATCTGAGGCAGGAGCCAGGCGAATACCGAAGCCAGAAAAGTCGCTGAGCTCAAGCAGCGATGCCGGAGGCATTGGCCGATCCATTGCGCGTGCTCCTCCTTCTGAATACTTTTACATAGCTGATATAAACTCTTTGCTCCTTACTCCAGAGAAGCATCTATGTCGCAACAAGGAAGTAATCGTCCCAGCTGGCTTACTACAGGCTCTATTTCACTTTTGCTATCGGCTCTATCTTCGGCAGTCACAGCAGGCGCAATTTATGGCCAGCTGAAAAGCGATCTTTCGACAGCGTCAGAGAAAAACGGAGAGCTGAAGAAAACTAACGAACAGTTAACTGGTTACATCAACGACTGGAGAGCGGAAAACAACACTCTCCGATCACAACTCAATGCGACCCAACTGCGAGTTCAAACCTTAGAGCATGACAGGTGTGAACCGCTTAGACTCAAGGTTGACAGTCTCAGCACCTCGCTTGATATCGCAGCGGAGTTGAACGCTTCGACTGCACGTCTCAACGTACTTAGGGACTTAGGAGGTGAGTATCAGGAGTCTCTTAGAGCTTGCTATAACGCGAAGAGCTGATCCGCTCGAACCACTCTTCAACGTTTCGACGCAGTTCTAGCTCGGTCAGGGTTGTGGGCAGCTTGCCGCCGGAGTTCACCGAGCGCACCAAGTCGCAGGGTAGTACGTGCACACCATCATCAGCCGTAACCGTCAAGTGCGGCCGATCCCTGCGATATCGTGAATATCTGCGGTCATGCCTTCACCATGTTGTGGGTTTGTGCGTGGGCATGCCCGTGCAGCTCTGCGACGATCAGGCCCTGCGGCAGGCCGGCAGCCTTGGCTGCGTCGATTGCCTTGGCGATCGAGCTGTCCAGTTCGGTCAGTGCCTCGATGATGTCTTGGCTCAGCGGCAGCGCGTGATGAAGGCGCGTGACGTTGCCCATCAGCTGAATGGATCAGCAGGCTTGGCGATGGAGCGCACAAACCACATGAAGCCTTGCTGCAGGTTGGTCTTGGCCAGAGCCAGGAGTCGTGGATCTACGCCTTCGATCTGGCCGATCTGCTTGAACAGTTCGCCGGCTTCGGCCTCCAGGGCCTTGATCGAGTTCATGCCGTCGATCTCGCTCTGGGTAAGGTCGCGGTAGCCGGTGATCTTCTTGTGCTGGTTGTCCATTGGTGATCCTCAGATGTTCGCGCCACGGAACGGCGCACTATGATTTCGTGGCGCGCCCTACTGGCCCTCAGAACGCCGCGGCAACTTGAAGTCAGTGACGCGGTCCGCAATGGCGCGCACCTTATCCACGCCAAGCAGGCCAACCCACCCACCGACGAACGCGGCCATGCTTTGCGGCAGGCCGAAGAATTCGAAGCCGCTGATCATGGTCAGGGTCAGGCCACCGCAGATGGCGCCCTCGACAAGCATCTGGCGACGGGTACCACCGCCGTAGGTAATCCGGAGGACTGCCATCGCACAGGAAAGGCCAGCCGCGTACAGGAGGGGCGAATGCTGGCTCAACCACGCAAGAGCAATCGCCCAGGTGTCTGGTTTGTCTGGCATGTTGGACATACTCGATTCCTCCCAGGGCGGGAGCAGGGTTACTTGTTGGGGGTGATCGCAGCGAGCAGCAGGGCCTGGCCCTTGGTCAGGTCAGCGCGAGCCAGGCCGGAGATGGAGTGATCGACGGCAGAATGCCCATCAAGCAAGAGATCGAGCTCGATCAGCCGCTCTTTCAGCTCCCCAACCTTCTTCATCACGTCAGCCTCGTACTCGCTACGGACTTCGGCAACAGTGCGCTGTACGTCCACCAGAGCCAGGCCGGTGCCAGATGGATGGGCGCGCCTAAAGAAGACATCTCCATTGGTGTAAGTTGCCCCAAACACCATGCCGTCAGCATGGTAGGTATAAGGCAGGGAGCAGGTGTCAACTATGAAGAACTGCTCGCGCTGTTCGGTTTCGAGAAGATCACGACAAACGCCAAGGAACCCTGACGGGCTACTGCGAGACACTCGCTTTAATGCCGAGGCCAGACGGGATATATCGCCACCCACCACAGCATCGATTACCGCCTGCTTGTCATGCTTAGCTTGATCGCTCACTTTGGTTCTCCAGAAACGAAAAAGCCCCAGCGGATGCCAGGGCCCGGAAACAAAATACCCGCACAAGGCGGGCATTTCGGGAAATTGCTGTTTCAGATCTGATGGCTGTAGAACAGTGAGTACGACTCGATGCCGTCGTTGGGCTGCTTGATACCAGCGTTGGAGTAGTGAATGGCACGAATGCCGACCTTCTGAGTCTCGCCGATCTTCAGGCCAGCACCGAAGCGGTCTTCGAAGTTAAACGCCGAACCGAACTCTTGGTCACCTGCGGAGGTTCCGGAGAACACCGCTACCCCAATACCTGCCTCAACGAATGGTTTCACGTTGCCGCTACCGAACTCGTAGAC
>NZ_JACKZK010000043.1:0-24417 GCF_014230245.1 Pseudomonas sp. MSSRFD41
GGGCGGTGTCCTAGGCCACTAGACGAAGGGGACACGCTACAACATTCACTCCCTTCAGCGTTTCGCGCTTTGCTTTCCGCTGAAAGTGGCGCGCATTCTATGGATGCTTTGGAAGGTCGTCAACCCCCAGATATAACTTTATTTAAATCAATGACTTCGAGGCTGTTTTCAGGTCCCTACGGGCTTTTCTGCCGTCTGGGCTTTGACGCCTATATTCTGTCATCCGCCAAGGCGTTATAGTCCTCGCAGCCGGTGATATCAATTTGAACCCAGCGGCCACCTCCGGCCCTGCTCTGCTATGCCTAATAGAAGACAGAAGGCACATGCACAATCCGTCCCGGCTCGTCGAGCGGCGCTATGCGCCCAAATGCCAAGCCACTACACTCGCACGCGAAATCCTATAACGAGGTTTTAACGGTGACACCACTCATGATCACCCTGCTGGTAATAGCCGGGATCGCACTATTGATCGCCATTGGCTACATGAACCATGTGGTGGAAAACAACAAACTGGAAAAGGCCCGCACCAAGGTCGAACTCAATGACCGCCTGCGCCGCTGCGGCGAAATCACCGAAACCTTCCCCGGCCAGTTCATGTCGCCGGGCCTCAAGCTGCTGCTGACTCGCCTGGAACTCAACGTCGTGCAGCGCATGCTCAACCTCGACAAATCCGACACCAAGCTCAAGGCCCGCCTGGCCGAGCTCAATACCCTGGTGGGCCAGGGCGAGTCGATTCCAGTGAACAACCCGCCCTCGCCGATCCAGACCGAAGCCAAGGCCAAGGACGTGCGCTTTCTGCTGGAGGCCATGCATGGCCAGGTGACCCGCGCCGCCCACGACGGTTTCCTGCAGCCCAACGAAGCCAAGCGCTGGATCAAGGAGATCCGCCATATCCTGGTCCTGCTGCACATCGAGTTCTTCAACAACCTGGGGCAATACGCATTGCAGCAGAACCAGCCAGGCCAGGCCCGCCTGGCCTTCGAACGCGGCGTGCAGTACCTGCGCAAGCAGCCGGAGCCCAAAGCCTACAGCGAGCAGCTGGAGTATCTGGACAAGCTCCTGGCCCGCGCCAACGCCATGGTGCTGTCGACCCTGGAGCCAGCCGAGGATGAGGTCAACGAGTTGACCCAGGGCCTCAAGGAAGTGGAAGCCGACGCCGACTGGAAGAAAAAGGTCATCTACGATTGATCGACCGCAGGTGCCCGGCCCCGCGCCGGGCACCTGCGTAGCGCGACACCGCCCTCCCCGCCGCTACAGGCGGAAATGCCCCACCATGGATTTCAACTCGCTCCCCAATTGCGCCAGCTCGATGCTCGAGGCCGCATTGCCCTGCATCGCCTGCGAAGACTGATCGGCACTGGCGCGGATGCTGGTCACGCTGCGGTTGATCTCTTCGGCCACCGAACTCTGCTGCTCGGCCGCCGCGGCGATCTGCTGGTTCATCTGCTGGATCAGGGACACCGCCGCGGCGATGCTGCCCAGGGCGCTCTCGGTCTGCAACGCATCGCTGACCGCCTGCTTGACCAATTCCCCACTGCCCTGGATCTGTCGCACCGACGCATCGGCCGCGGCATGCAGGGTCGCCACCAGGCGGGCGATTTCCTCGGTGGACTGCTGGGTACGCTTGGCCAGCGCCCGGACTTCGTCGGCCACCACCGCGAACCCACGTCCCTGCTCACCGGCCCTGGCCGCCTCGATGGCGGCATTCAGGGCCAGCAGGTTGGTCTGCTCGGCCACGCTCTTGATCACATCCAGCACGCTGCCGATGTTGTCGATTTCCGCGCTCAGGCTCTG
The DNA here is from genome assembly GCF_014230245.1 of Pseudomonas sp. MSSRFD41. Classification (NCBI taxonomy): domain Bacteria; kingdom Pseudomonadati; phylum Pseudomonadota; class Gammaproteobacteria; order Pseudomonadales; family Pseudomonadaceae; genus Pseudomonas; species Pseudomonas sp. MSSRFD41. The sequence goes on from NZ_JACKZK010000043.1 coordinate 1,795, forward strand.
GATGCCGCTGCTGGCCTGGTTCGCGGAGTCGGCCAGTTGCTCGATCCGCTGCATGCTCTGGCGCACCACCCGCTGGCCGCTCTCGACCTTGTCGTCCGCCGCCTGGGCTGCCAGGGCCGCCTCCTCGGCATTGCGCGCCACATCGTGAACCGTGGCGGTCATCTGGTTCATGGCGGTGGCCACCTGCTCGGTCTCTTCTTTCTGGGTGCTGACTTCCAGGTTGGTCTGCTCAGTCACCGCCGACAGCGATTGTGCCGAGCTGGCCAGGCGCTCGATCCCGGATTGCAGGCCGCTGACAATACCGCTCAAGCCGCTGCCCATCTGCTGCATGGCTTGCATCAACTGGCCAATCTCGTCGCGCCGGGTCACGCTCACCGTGGCGCGAAGGTCACCGGCGGCAATCTGCTGGGCCACCTGCATCACGCTGCGCAGCGGCCGGACGATCAGCCGGGTGATGCCCAGCGCCGCCAGCAACCCGGCCAATAGCGCCAGGGCCGAGGACCCGAGGATCAGCAACGAGTTCTTCGCCAGCTCCTCCTGCATCGCCTGGTCCTGGGCGGCATAGGCCTGGTCGACCTGCTGCATCACCTGGGCGGCACGCTCGTGCAACCGCTGGTAGACCTGCTTTTCCTGAGCCAGCAGGTCGGTGTACTCGTTGAGTTTCTCGCTGAAGTTGCCGATGTGCCCCGAGACCTCGTTGAGGACCGTCTGGTAACCGGCATCCTTGACGCTGGCCTTCAGCTGTTCCACCAGGGCCAGGGCCTGCTCGGCCTGTTCGATCTTGCCCTGCCCGGCCGCCTCCTGGTCACTGCCCTTGCGGTTCTGGTCCAGGCGCACCCGGGCCTCGTTCATGGCTTGCAACATCAAGCGCGAGACCTGGCTGATCTGGTTGGCCTGCTCGATGAACTCGGCGCCCTCCTTGCCCTGGGACTCTTTGAGGCCATAGGCGCCGTCGTCGGCCAGGCCGGCCTGCAGCACGTCGAGGTTGTTGGCCACGCTGGATACCGACCAACTGGCCATCTCCAGCGCCAGGTCCTTGGCCTGGGTCAGCTCGACGAATCCATCGAAAGCCTGGCGATAGTCCGCCAGCATCCCGTCGACCTGGCCCATGGCCGCCGGATTGCCCTGCTCTTGGAGTTGGCGGGCCAGGCCCAGCAGCGCATCCAGGTTCTCGCGCAGGCTATCGGCGCCCTGGTTGTCACCCTGCAGCGCATAACCCTGCTCCAGCAGCCGGACCTTGAGCACGCCACTGTTGAGCTGCGACATGCGCTTGAGGCCCTCGAAGCGCTGGCTGACGGTTTGCAGGGACCAGAGGCCGATGCCGGCCACCAGGGCCGTCAACAGCAACACCAGGGCGAAGCCCACCCCCAGTTTCTTGGCCATGCCCAGGTTGGCAAAGCGTCCACTTGCGGCCGTCGTCATGCTGCGAACTCCCCTCAAGTCCCCAATGGCTGCAAGGCCATGGTTTTTTTTCGAAGGGTGGCAACGGCGTGCACCGACACACAAGCCTCTGGTGTCGCAATAGTGGCAAAAACCAGGCTAGAGGTCGTTTTCAGAACGCTGGAGGTCGATTCCATCATCACCCCGGCGCCTGGGTCGCCAGGGCGGCGATATCGCTCAGATGGCCGTGGCACCACCGTCGACGGCCAGTGCATGGCCGGTGGTGAAGGCGGCGCCATCGCTGCACAGGTAGAGCACGGCGCTGGCGATTTCCTCGACCTTGCCGATGCGTCCCACCGGGTGCATGGCCGCGGCGAACTCGGCCTTCTTCGGGTCTGCCTCGTAGGCCCGGCGGAACATGTCGGTGTCGATCACCGCCGGGCACACCGCGTTGACCCGGATCTTCTTCTTGGCGTACTCGATGGCCGCCGACTTGGTCAGGCCGATCACCGCATGCTTGGAAGCGGCGTAGATGCTCATCTTCGGCGCCGCCCCCAGGCCCGCCACCGACGCCGTATTGACGATGGCCCCGCCGCCCTGGGCCAGCAGCAGCGGCAACTGGTACTTCATGCACAGCCATACGCCCTTGACGTTGACCCCCATGATGGCATCGAACTCATCCAGCGAGCCCTCGGCCAGACGGCCCTTCTCGATCTCGATCCCGGCATTGTTGAAGGCGTAGTCCAGGCGACCGTAGGCCTCGAGGGTGCGGGCCATGAGCTGTTGTACATCGGCCTCGCGAGTGACGTTGCAGGACACGAACAGCGCTTCGCCGCCGGCCTCGCGGATCAGCGCCACGGTGCCTTCGCCGCCGCCCGCATCCAGGTCCGCCACCACCACCTTCAACCCTTGGGCGGCGAATGCCTGGGCGGTGGCCCGGCCGATCCCGTTGGCCGCGCCGGTCACCAGGGCCACCTGGCCGGAAAACGTCATGCTCATGCAAAAGCTCCTCAATCCAGTACGGGCCCAATACCCTGGCCCATCTAGCCATAGAGCACAGACGCCGCGGCAGCACTATCAGGCATCCGTTTGCCGCTCCATGCATCCCGGTGATGAAGGTCCCGGGCCATTTATCACGACCCTGGATCGCGGCTCATTCGCCGGGCAGGCACGCCTTGCGGCTGCCGGCCCGAGGGTCTATCAACTAGGGTTTCACCCAGTTCTCGAGGACCTGCCATGACCAGCCTGACCAACCGCCAGTTCCTGCTCGCCAAGCGTCCCGTTGGCGCGGCCAGCCGCGATACCTTCACCTACCGGCAAGTGGCCGTGACCGAGCCCGGCGCCGGGCAGATCCAGGTGCAGAACCAGTACCTGTCCCTGGACCCGGCCATGCGTGGCTGGATGAACGAAGGCAAGTCCTACATCCCGCCGGTGGGGATCGGCGAGGTGATGCGGGCCCTCGGCGTGGGCCAGGTGACCGCCTCCAAGCACCCGGATTTCGCCGTCGGCGACTACGTCAATGGCGCCCTGGGGGTACAGGACTACTTCGTCGGCGAGCCCCGTGGTTTCTATAAGATCGATCCACGGCTGGCGCCACTGCCACGCTACCTGTCGGTGCTGGGGATGACCGGCATGACCGCCTACTTCGCCCTGTTGGATGTCGGTGCGCCCAAGGCCGGGGAAACCGTGGTGCTGTCCGGGGCCGCCGGCGCGGTGGGCAGCATTGCCGGGCAGATCGCCAAGCTCAAGGGCTGCCGGGTGGTGGGCATCGCCGGCGGCCAGGACAAGTGCCGCTTCCTCGTCGAGGAGCTGGGCTTCGACGGGGCCATCGACTACAAGAGCGAAGACGTCCAGGCCGGCCTCAAGCGCGAATGCCCCAAGGGGGTCGACGTGTATTTCGACAATGTCGGCGGCGAGATCCTCGATGCCGTGCTCACTCGCCTGAACCTCAAGGCCCGGGTGGTGATCTGCGGCGCCATCAGCCAGTACAACAACAAGGAAGCGGTCAAGGGGCCGGCCAACTACCTGTCGCTGCTGGTCAATCGGGCGCGCATGGAGGGCTTCGTGGTGATGGACCATGCGGCGCAGTTCGCCGCCGCCGGGCAGGAGATGGCCGGCTGGATGGCCAAGGGGCAGCTCAAGAGCAAGGAGGACATCGTCGAGGGCCTGGAAACCTTCCCGGAAACCCTGGCGAAGCTGTTCAGCGGCGAGAACTTCGGCAAGCTGGTGCTCAAGGTCTGAGCCCAGGGTCAAGCTGCGGGAGCCGGCACGCCGGCTCCCGTGGGGGTCACAGGGCCAGTTCGGCCACGACGTCGGCCAGGGCCTTGGCCGGATCGGCCGCCTGGCTGATGGGACGGCCGATGACCAGGTAATCGGAACCGGCATCCAGGGCCTGGCGCGGAGTGAGGATCCGCCGCTGGTCGTCCTGGGCGCTGCCCGCCGGGCGAATCCCCGGGGTCACCAGTTGCAGGGACGGATGGGCGCTCTTGAGCGCCTGGGCTTCCAGGGCCGAGCACACCAGGCCATCCATGCCGGCCTTCTGCGCCAGGGCGGCCAGGCGCAGCACCTGCTCCTGGGGCTCGATGTCCAGGCCGATGCCAGCCAGGTCCTGGCGCTCCATGCTGGTGAGCACGGTGACGCCGATCAGCAGCGGCTGCGGGCCGCTACGCTTATCCAGTTCCTCACGGCAGGCGGCCATCATGCGCAGGCCTCCGGAGCAGTGGACGTTGACCATCCAGACGCCCATCTCTGCAGCCGCCTTGACGGCCATGGCGGTGGTGTTGGGAATGTCGTGGAACTTCAGGTCCAGGAACACTTCGAAACCCTTGTCGCGCAGGGTGCCGACAATCTCGGCGGCGCAGCTGGTGAACAGCTCCTTGCCGACCTTGACCCGGCACAGTTTCGGGTCCAGTTGATCGGCCAGTTTCAGTGCGGCGTCACGGGTGGGGAAATCCAGGGCGACGATGATAGGTGTCTGGCAGGCGGACATGAAAAGGCTCTCAGGCAAGTCGAAATCGGCGCGGATTGTAGCGCAAGCCGCGTCGCTCCGGGACCCGCCGTGCGCTAATTCGTCCGCGACCAGACGCCCGGCCGACGAGCAGGCCGGCTTGTGTATCAATCCGGATACACTGACGACACGTCGGCAACATTCCCCGCCGCTACCCTCGCCTGCCGCAACACCTTCGAACAGCACTTCCAGCCTCCGGGCCGGACGCCTATGCTGAAGCCATAACCTCGCCGTCGCCGCCCGGCACCGGCAGCCTACCTGGCAGATGATCGCCCATGCACAACACCCCAGCCCCCTTCAGCGACGACGGCAGAGCCCCGCTCAATGGCGACGACAAGCGCTGGAATACCCGGGCCTTGATCGTCGATGACGACGTACCGATCCGCGAACTGCTGATCGGCTACCTGGCGCGCTTCAACATCCACGCCAGCGGCGTCACCGATGGCACCGCCATGCGCCAGGCCTTGCAGGCCGAGCACTTCGACGTAGTGGTGCTCGACCTCATGCTTCCGGGTGAAGACGGCCTGTCCCTGTGCCGCTGGCTACGTAACGAATCGGACATCCCGATCCTGATGCTCACCGCCCGCTGCGAACCCACCGACCGCATCATCGGCCTGGAACTGGGCGCCGACGACTACATGGCCAAGCCCTTCGAACCCCGGGAACTGGTGGCCCGGATCCAGACCATCCTGCGCCGGGTACGCGACGACCGCAGCGAGCAGCGGAGCAGCATCCGTTTCGACAACTGGCGCCTGAACAGCGTCCTGCGCCAGCTGATTTCCGCCGACGGCCTGGTGGTGCCACTGTCCAATGCCGAGTTCCGCCTGCTCTGGGTATTCCTCGAACGTCCGCGCCGGGTGCTGAGCCGCGAGCAATTGCTGGATGCCGCCCGCGGGCGCTCCATCGAGGCCTTCGATCGCAGCATCGACCTGCTGGTGTCGCGCCTGCGGCAGAAGCTCGGCGACGATCCGAAATCACCGCAACTGATCAAGACCGTGCGTGGCGAAGGCTACCTGTTCGACGCCCGGGACATAGGCTGATGCGTGGACGCTTCGATACGCTGTTCGGCCGCCTGTTCGGCGTCTTGCTGATCGCGATCGTACTCGCCCACCTGCTGGCCTTCTTCTGGTTCAGACACTACGGCCCCCCACGCCCGCCCCCCAACCCAGCGCCGACAGCAACGGCAGTGGACGGCGGCCAGCCGGCTGGTCCACCGCCACACTTTCCCAGGCGACCACGTCCCTGGTTCGGCGGCCCGCTGGTGCCGCTGACGTTCCAGTTCATCTCGCTGATCATCGCCGCCTGGTACGGCGCCAAGCTGCTGTCGCGGCCTATCCAGCGCATCAGCGCCGCCGCCGAACGCCTGAGCGAGAACCTCGACAGCCCACCCCTGGAAGAACTCGGCCCCCATGAAGCGCGGCAGGCGGCCAGCACCTTCAACCAGATGCAAAAGCGCATTCGCGAGCAAGTCCAGCAGCGTGGGCGCATGCTCGGCGCGGTTTCCCACGACCTGCGTACGCCGCTGTCGCGCCTCAAGCTGCGCCTGGAGCAGATCGAGGACAGCAAGCTGCAAAGCCAGATGCGCCAGGACCTGGACGACATGATCAAGATGCTCGACGCCACCCTCAGCTACCTGCACGAGCAACGCACCAGCGAGATCTGGCAGCTGATGGACGTGCAAGCGCTGGTGGAGTCGATGTGCGAGAACGCCCAGGACCGGGGCGCCGATGTCCAGGCCCAGGGGCATTGCGCACCGCTGCTGGTGCAGCCCATGGCGCTGCAGTCATGCCTGAACAACCTGCTGGACAATGCCCTGCGCTATGCCGGCCAAGCGACCCTGGCCCTGGAGGATGACCGCGAGCAGTTGCTGATCCGGGTCATCGACCATGGCCCGGGCATCGCCGCCGACCAGCGCGAAGCGGTATTCGAGCCATTCTTCCGCCTGGAGGGCTCACGCAACCGCAATTCCGGCGGGGTCGGCCTGGGCATGACCATCGCCCGCGAGGCCGCGGAGCGCATGGGCGCCAGCCTGCGGCTCGAAGAAACCCCAGGTGGCGGCCTGACGGCGGTGCTGCGCCTGAACCGCCCTTGAGCTCAGCGCGGTTCCTGGTTGCGGGCCTGGCTGGCGCTCCAGTCCAGCAGCAGGCTGTAGGCCACCGCCAACAGGGTCGGGCCGATGAACAAGCCGATGAAACCGAAGGCGATCAAGCCACCGAACACCCCAAGCAGGACGATCACCAATGGCAGGTTGCCACCACGGCTGATCAGGTAGGGTTTGAGCACGTTGTCCACCCCACTGATGATGAAGGTGCCCCAGATGCCCAGGAACACCGCCATGCCGTACTCGCCCTTCCAGGCCAGCCAGGCCGTGGCCGGGATCCACACCAGCGGCGGTCCCATGGGGATCAGGCTGAGCAGGAAGGTGACGATCCCCAGTACCAGCGCCCCGGGCACCCCGGCGATGATGAAGCCGATCAAAGCCAGCAGGCCCTGGGCCGCCGCGGTACCTATCACACCGTTGACCACGCGCTGCACGGTGCCGGCCACCAGGTCGATGTAGTAGCCGGCGCGATCGCCGATCAACCGCTCCAGCAACTTGTGCACGAACAGCGCCAGGCGCGGGCCGTCACGGTAGAAAAAGAATACGAAGACCAGGCTCAGGGTCAGTTCCAGGATGCCCCCGCCCACCTGGGCGCTACGGGCCAGCAACCAGTTGCCCACCTGCCCCAGGTACGGCTTGACCGCCACCATCAGCGCCGCGCCCTGTTCGTCGATGCTGTTCCAGACGCCCACCAGGCGCTCGCCCACCAACGGCAGGCCGCCCAGCCAGGCTGGCGCCTGGGGCAGGCCATCGACCTGGACATCCTTGATGAAGGCGGTGGCATCACGCACATGGTCCGCCAGGTTGAGGCCCAGCCAGACCAGCGGTGCCGCCACCAGCAGCATCCAGCCCAGGGTCAGCAGGCCGGCGGCCAGGGATTCGCGGCCATGCAGCCAGCGGGTCAGCAAACGCATCAGCGGCCAGCTGGCAAAGGCCAGCACCGCCCCCCAGAACAGGGCCGACCAGAAGGGCGCCATCACCCAGAAGCTGGCACCGAACAGCACCAGGAGCAGGATCTGCACCAGCAGGCGATCGTTATTGGGCATGAAATGTCTCGCGCAAGAGTCACCAGTGAAGAGTAGGCGAGCCCGCGAAGACGGGCCGCCTGCAAGAGCTTAACGCAGCAGTTCGAAGTGCAGGCCGGAGGCCTGGGTGTCGCCGGTTTCCAGCCGCGTGGCGCGCACGCCCTGGCCGATCAGGGCCTGGCGCCAGGCTTCGGCCTGCCTACCGGAGAGACTGACCCGCAAGGTGGTGTCCAGGTTCAACCCACGCGACAGCAAGGTGAGCCAGGTCGGTTGTGGCTCGGCCAGCCTGGCCAGGTCCAGCCGGCCGGTGTCTTTCAACTGCCGCAGCAAGGTCGCGGAGGTGGGCAGCAATTCGCCCAGTGGAGTACCGGCGGCGAACTGCTCCACATGCAGATAAGCCCGGCGATTGCCCCGGGTGATGCTGTACAGGGCCACCAGGGAATTGTCCTGCGGGGCCGCCAGGCGCAGCAGCAAGTAGGCCTGCTGCTCGTCGACGCCGTACAGCTTGGCGTTGCCGAACACCTCGTTGGCCCACAGGCTGCTTTCGCCGCAGTCCCGCGCCTGGCACCAGAACAGCAGTTCGGCGCCCTGCTTCTGCAAGGCCTCGCGGGCCAGGGTGAAGGCTTCGTTGGAGCTGCGCTCGGCCGGCAGTTGGTAAGTAATGGCGGTGAGCTTGCCCCGGGCATTGACCTGGCCGTCGAAACGCAACTGGCCGCTGATCTTGCGGATCGAGCCCATGGGGTAGATCCGCTCCTGTTCTACCTCGGGGCGGTAATCGACGATCTGGGCATCGGTCAGGCGGGGCACCAGGGGCAGGTCCTGGCTTCCGGGAAGGTCGGCGGCAACCGCCAGCGCACTGGCCAGGGACAGGCCCAGGAAGCTGGATGAACGCATCGGGGCCCTCATCGGATCAGCATGGCCTGGGCGCCCTTGACGACGCTGGCGTCGTCACTGCGTTGTGGAACCTGCAAGCCGCGCTGGACCGCGGGCCGGGCCTCCATGGCCGCCATCCAGCGCTGCAGCGCTTCCAGCCCCTGGACCGGAACGCCCGACCAGTCATGGCCGCGCACCCAGGGAAAGGTGGCGATGTCGGCGATGCTGTAGTCGCCGGCCAGGTAGTCGACCTGCTGCAGGCGCGTGTCGAGCACCTCGTACAAACGCCGGGTCTCATGCTGGTAGCGGTCGATGGCACCCTGCAGCTTCTGCGGGAAATAGCGGAAGAACACATTGGCCTGGCCTTGCATGGGGCCGATGCCGCCCATCTGGAACATCAGCCACTGCATGACCTGCGAACGTCCCTTGGCATCGGCAGGCAGCAGGCGACCGGTACGCTCGGCCAGGTAGATAAGGATCGCCCCGGACTCGAATACCGGGAAATCGCCATTGTCGCGATCGACGATGGCCGGAATACGCCCATTGGGATTGATCTTGAGGAACGCCGGCGCCTTCTGTTCCTTCTTGTCGAAGCTCAAGGCGTGCACGGTGTAAGGCAAGCCGAGCTCTTCAAGCAGGATGGAAACCTTGTGGCCATTGGGGGTCGCAGCGGTGTACAGATCTATCATGGTTGTCTCCCATTTCAACCCGCCAAGCCTCGACAGTTGCCCTGGTCAAGTCAAGGAACGGCGAAAAACCGATTGAAACAGTCTGCGACAAAGGTGGCACCGGCCTCATCGTTCAAATGCAGATGGTGCCCGCCCGGCAGCTGTTCCAGGTTGAAGGGTAGACGCTGCAGCAACGCCTGGTGCCGGGCCAGCATGCCATCGGCCGCCACCACCAGTTGCGTCGGGCAGGCGACCCGCTGGACGAAGGACATGGCCTGTTCCTCGGTCAGGCGCAGGGGCGAAGCCAGGGTCAGGCGGCTGTCGCTGCGCCAGGTATAGCCTCCGGCCACCGGCATCAGGCCTCGTTGCGCCAGCAGCTCGGCGGCTTCCCGGCTGACGGCCACCAGGCCTTTCATCCGCGCCTCGACGGCGCGCTCCAGGGTGCTGTAGACCGGCTTGCGCTTGTCCTGCAAGGCCAGTTGCGCCTGCAAGGCCATGCCCAGGCGCTCGGCTGCGCCCTCGCCACTGGCCGTGGGCGGGATGACGCCGTCGATCAGCGCCAGCTGGCTGACTCGCTCGGGCATGGCCGCCGCCAATACCAGGGACACGATGGCCCCCAGGGAGTGGCCCATGAGGGCGAAGCGCCGCCAGCCCAGTTGCTCGGCCACTTGCAATACGTCGTACACGTAGTCCCACAGGGCGTATCCCGCTCCCGCCGGGCGATGCCCGGAGTGCCCGTGGCCGGCCAGGTCCAGGGCCAGGATGCGCAGGCCGCGCAACTTGGGCGCCAGGCGCGCGAAGCTGTTGGCATTGTCCAGCCAGCCGTGCAGGGCGATTACCGGCAGGCCGTCCTCTGGACCGAACAAATGTGCCGCCAGCTCGATATGCGGCAGGCTCAGGCGCACTTCCTCCACACCCTGGCTCATGCAAGGCTCCGCTGCTGGCCGTGCTGCCAGCGGTTGAACAGGTCCTTGAGCAAGAGCGCGGTGGCTTCGGGTCGTTCCAGGGGGAACATGTGCCCACCGGGCATGGTCAGCGACACCCCCTGGGACATGCGTGCCACGGCGCTGGTGTGATGGCGCATCACCACCCTGCTCTGCTGGCCTCGCACCACCGCCAGGGGCACCTTGAGCTGATGGGCGCTGCCGGGGCTGGTGTGTGGCACGCCACGATAGATGCTGATCTCGGTGGCCGGGTCGAAGCGCAGACGCAGGCGATCCCCCACCTGTTGCAGGCCGTGCTCCAGGTAGGCATCCAGGCAATCGGGGTCGAAGGCGCGGAACAGCGTCTTGCGCGAAAAGTAGCGGCGGGCCGACTCGATATCGCTGAACTCCTCGCGCCGCCCCAGGGTGCGCCCGGCCGGGGTCAGCCGATCGATGAAGCCCAAGCGCTTGGCCGCACGGATCACCCATTGGTCGGCCCGGGTCAGCACCGGTGAGTCGAGCATCACCACGCCCCGGTACAGTTCCGGGCAGCGCAGGGCCGCATGCAGGTGCAGCACGCCGCCCAGCGAGTGCCCGACGCCCCACACCGGCTGGGACTGCTGTTGCAGGTGGTGGATCAGCTCGTCCACCAGGCTGCGCCAGTTATCGTCCACCGGAAAACGCGGGTCATGGGCATGCTGTTGCAGATGAGTCACCGTGAATTCCGGCGCCAGGGCGGCGAACAGCTTGCCGTAGGTGCCGGAGGGAAACCCATTGGCGTGAGCGAAAAACACCTGTTGCGACATACCGACCCATCCATTTACCAAATCAACGGCGATTTTCCGCAAGCTCCGCCGCCAGGGCAATGACCGTAACCGCCAGGAATACTGACACCCCGGCCCGGCCTATGGCCTCGGCTCAGGCGGCCGGCGGGTTCTGTCCCAGCGGCACCACCGCCATGGTCAGGCGCGACACACAGCTGGCCTTGCCCTCGTCGCTGCTCAGGCGGATATCCCAGACGTGGGTAGTGCGACCGATATGGATGGCCCTGGCCACCGCCGTGACCCGCCCGCTGCGCAAGCCGCGCAGGTGGTTGGCATTGATCTCCAGCCCCACGCAGTAAAACTTGCTGGCATCGATGCACAGGTAGCTGGCCATGGAGCCGACGGTCTCGGCCAGCACCACCGAAGCCCCGCCATGCAGCAGCCCGTAGGGCTGGTGGGTACGATGGTCGATGACCATGCTGGCGCTCAGGGACTGCTCGTCGAAAGCCTCGAAGCGGATATCCAGCACTTCGCCGATGGTGTTCTTCTGGAACGCATTCAATTGCTCGAGGTTGGGGGTGGTACGCCACAGGCTCATCGCCACTTCCTTCTTGTAGGTTGGTCGCTCAATCCTGCCACAGCACGACTTCCTCGCGCTCGCTCCAGGCCTGGAAGCTGTCGCCATAAGTGGACTCGATCACATTGCGCTTGATCTTCAGGGTCGGGGTCAGGAAACCGTTCTCCACCGCCCAGCTACCCTTGACCACCACCAGCCGATGCACGCGCTCGTGCTTGTCCAGGCCGCCATTGACCTGGGCCAGGAGGTTTTCCAGGCTGCTGTGCAAGCCTTCGCGAGCGCTGCCATCGGCCTCGCGCTGGCCGGCCGCCGACAACACGCACAAGCCCAAAGGCGCGCTCAGGCCATCGCCGACCACGCATACCTGCTCGATGTGCGCATGCTCGGCCAGGCGGGTCTCGATGGGCGCCGGCGCCACGTACTTGCCCTTGCTGGTCTTGAAGATTTCCTTGAGCCGGCCGGTCAGGCGCAGGTTGCCGGCGGCATCCTGCTCGCCCTTGTCGCCGGTGCGTAAAAAACCATCCTCGGTGATGGTCTCGGCGGTCTTCTGCGGGTCCTTGTAGTAACCCTGCATCACCGCCCGGCTGCGGACCTGGACCTCGCCGTCCGCGGCGATGCGCACCTGGACCTCGGGACAGGGCCGGCCGATCCAGCCCGGGATGTATTCCCCCGCGCGGCCCAAATGGGAGTAACCACAGTTCTCGGTCATGCCGTAGACCTCCAGCACATCCAGGCCCAGGCGCTGGTACCAATGCAGCAGGGCCTGGGGCACTGGCGCGGCTCCGGACAGGGCCACGCGCAGCGCATCCAGCCCCAGCCCCGCCAGGACCTTGTGCCCGACCCACTTGCCGATCAGCGGCAGGCCCAGGAGCAGGTCCAGGCGCTTGGCCGGCATCTTGGCGTAGACCCCCATCTGGAACTTGGTCCAGATCCGCGGCACGCCGAACATCGCCGTGGGCCGGGCACGCCGCAGGTCGGCCAGGAAGGTATCGAGGCTCTCGGCAAAAAAGATCGTCTGCCCGGTGTAGAGCGCGCCCATCTCGACGAACACGCGCTCGGCCACATGGCACAACGGCAGGTAGGACAGCAGCCGGTCGCCAGGCCCCAGGCCGAACATCCGGACTCCATGGCTGGCGGTGAACCCGAGGTTGCCGAAGCTGTGCATCACGCCCTTGGGCGATCCGGTGGTGCCGGAGGTATAGATGATGGTGGCCAGTTGGTCGGGCGCCGGGCAGGGGCTGTCGGTCATTGGCTGGCAACGCTGCAGTGCCTCCCAGTTGAAGTCGAAGCTGCCCTGCGGCGCCAATGGCAGGCTGATGGTGGGCAATCCGGGCCTGATGCCCCGGGACATTTCCGGCCAGGCATCGAGCTTGCCGATGAACGCCAGGGCCGATCCGGAATGCTCCAGCACCTGGGCCACCGACTCGGCGGTGAGGTTGGGGTACAGCGGCACCGAGACATGCCCGGCCATCCAGATCGCCAGGTCGGCGATGATCCAGTGGGCGGAGTTCTTGCCGATGATCGCGATATGGCTGCCGGCCGGCAGTTGCCGCTCCCGCAGCCACTGGGCGGCGCGTCGGACCTGCTGGGCGACTTCGGCCCAGCTCAGTTCCTGCACCTGGCCACCGGCGCTGGGCTGGACCAGGAAAAGTTGCTGGGGATGACTTGCCTCACGCTGGTAGAACACTTGCAACGGCAAACGAAAAGCAGCAGACATGACGCGCTCCTTTGTTCTTGTTGTGTTCGGGAACAGCCGCTAACCAACCAAGCACTTGCTCGGTCGACTATTCCACGCACCAGGGAGCGCTGCAAGTTAAGAAATGTAGCCGGCATCAGCCTTGCCGACACCCTCCACCGGAGCCCATGGGCCCGGCGGCGAGGACATCAGGGATGGTCGACGCGAACCAGGGTCATGGCCCCGGCCAGCGGCCAGTCGCCTGCCAACTCCGCCAGGCTGGCGGTGTCCATGGCTTGCGGGTCACGCAGGTGACCATGCTGCAACAAGCCGATCAGGCTGCCCACCAACGGCTGGTGGCTGACCAGCAACAGGTTCTCGGCGCCGTCCAGCTGCTCCAGCGCCTTCAGTGGGTTGGTGTCCGGGGTGAGCCAGGATACGGTACGCACCTCGCCCTCGAAGCCCAGGGCCTCACGCACCAGGTGCGCGGTTTGCTGGGCCCGGACATAGGGACTGGCAAGGATCCCGGCGATGGGCTGGCCGATCAGTTGCGCGGCGCTGGCCAGCACCTGCTGCCGGCCATGGGCCGTCAGGTTGCGCTCGGCATCGCTGGCCGCATGAGCTTCGGCCTGGCCATGGCGCAACACCCAGAGCCTCACAGCTTGGGCTCCTCGTCACGCACCGGGTGCGACGCCGGAGGCACGCTGTGGGGCGCCTCGCCCTCCGGAGCCCGGGGCGTCGGCCAGTCGCCGAACGGCCAGGGCTTTTGTTCGGTGTGGAAACTGCCGAAGCGGCCGATCTGCGCCAGGAACTGGCTCAGGCTGTCGCCGAAGTTCATCAGGCTGGCATTCGGCGCACCGTAGACCAGGCGATAGATCAGTTGCACCACCACCAGCGCCCCCAGGAGGAACTGCGCCACCTGCCACACCAGGGCGAATACCAGCATCCACAACACCCGCAGGAGAATGGATTCGTACTTGGCCTCGGAATTCGTATCGTTCATGTTTCGCTCCTGTACTGCTCAGTTGAATCCGCTGGTGGAGATAAAGTCGACATCGGTTTTCGGTTCGCCGCGCATCAACAGCTCGATCACCTGGGTGAGCGTCCGGCCTTCGAACAGGATCGCGTGCAACCCGGCTACCAGCGGCATGTAGACCCCCAGCTCCTGGGCCTTGGCCTTGAGCACCTTGAGGGTGTTGACCCCTTCCGCCACTTCGCCCAGGCGGCTCACCGCCTCGTCCAGGCTCAGGCCCTGGCCCAGGGCGAAGCCCACCTGGTAGTTGCGGCTCTTGGGCGAGGAGCAAGTGACGATCAGGTCGCCGACCCCGGCCAGGCCAAGGAAGGTCATGGGGTTGGCCCCCTGGCTCACGGCGAAGCGGGTCATTTCCGCCAGGGCCCGGGTGATCAGCATGCTCTTGGTGTTTTCCCCCATGCCCAGGGCCACCGCCATGCCGGCGATGATCGCGTAGACGTTCTTCAAGGCGCCGCCCAGCTCGACGCCGAAGCGGTCGGCGCTGGCGTAGACCCTGAAGGTACGGCCATGCAGCACCGCCTGGACTTCCTGGCACAGTGGCTCGTCCTCACTGGCCACCACCGTGGCGGTCAGGGCATGTTCGGCCACTTCGCGGGCCAGGTTGGGGCCCGAGAGCACGCCGATCCGCGCCTGGGGCGCGATGTCCTCGAGGATCTGGCTCATCAGCTTGAAGGTCTGGGCCTCGATGCCCTTGGTCAGGCTGACCAGCATCTTGCCGCTGAGTCGTTGTGCATGGGGCGCCAGCACCGCACGCAGGGCGCTGGAGGGCAAGGCGACGAAACACAGGTCGCTGTCCTCGAGGGTGGCCAGCAGGTCGGTGACCGGCTCCACCGCCGGGTGGATCTTGATGCCCTTGAGATAACGCGGATTCTCGCGATTGAGCCGAATGGCCTCGGCCTGCTCGGGATCACGCATCCACTGCCGCACCGCCTGGCCGTTCTCGGCCAGCAGGTTGGCCACGGCGGTACCGAAACTTCCGCCTCCCAGGACCGCGATAGGGCGCTGTTGTGTCATATGCAATCCGTTTTTCCATAGCAGTGGCGATGGCGGCATTATACGGGGCGGCCATCCCACCACCAGCCCCGTCGGCTGCCCGGGCGATCTGTCGGAAACCCGCGCAGGCGCTCGGCGGATGCAGGCCCATCGACTGGAAAACTCGACCGTCTCGGTTAACATGCGCGCCATCCTTCACGTTTCAAGGCTGCGCCGTGCCCGCTGGTCCCTCCCCCCTTCGCCTGTCACTGCTGCTGGGCATGCTATCCAGTCATCCGGCGCTGGCCGAAGATCTGTTCGTCGACGACGCACTGCCCCAGGTATTGACCGCCACCCGCCTGAAACAATCCCCCGCCGCGGTGCCCGGCAGCATGACCGTGCTGGACAACGAATTGATCAAGGCCAGTGGCGCCCGGGACATCAGCGAACTGCTGCGCCTGGTGCCGGGGATGATGGTCGGCGCCATCAGCGGCAACCAGGCCACGGTCAACTACCACGGCACCAGCGCCAGCGAAGCCCGGCGCATGCAGGTCCTGATCGACGGGCGCTCGGTGTATCGGACCGGATTGGCCACCGTGGACTGGAGCGACATTCCGGTGGCCATGGAGGATATCGAGCGCATCGAGGTATTCCGCGGCCCCAATACCGTCAGCTACGGCGCCAACGCATTGATGGCGGTGGTCAACATCATTACCCGCTCGCCGGCCAACAGCCATGGCACGCGGATCAAGGTGACCCGTGGCCAGCGCGGTGTAGCCGACTGGTACGCCAGCCAGGGTACCGGCTGGGACGGTGGCGACCTGCGCCTGTCGCTCTCGGGCCAGGAGGACGATGGCTTCGACAAGCGCCAGGACGGCTCGGACTATCGCGACAGCCGGCGCCTGGACCGCATCAGCCTGGCGCTCGGCCAGATGCTCGACGAACGCCAGAGCCTCGATTGGCAATTCAATGCCAAGGAAGGCAGCAACCAGCGGCCCTACACCTATCAGCCGGTATTCAAGAACTACGCCGAGAAAGGCTACAACTCCGACGTGATCGCCAAGGACTATGCGACCTCCCTGCGCTGGAACCTGGACCTGGACCCACGGCACAGCCTCTACGTCCAGGGCTCGGCCCAGCACTGGGATCGCCAGCAGAACTGGAGGGCTTGCGATGCGGCCCTGTCCTTCAGTCCCGAACTGGCGCGCCTGTGGCAGCTCAACCCGAACTACACCGAACGCCTGGCGCGCCACATGCCTGATAACCCCGGCGCGGCACCGGCAGGAACCGAGGAAGAAACAGCACTGGCGCGGCAGGTCATCGATCAATGGAACGCCGGCGGCAAGAACCCCGTCTGCGGCAATATCGACCAGAGCACCCGGGAAACCCGCTACGACCTGGAAATACAGGACACCCTGAGCCTGGCCGACGATCTGCGGCTGGTCAGCGGCATGAACTACCGTTACGACCGCGCCGACTCCGAGACCTATTTCAACGGCGTGCTGGACGACACCACCTGGCGCCTGTTCGGCCAGCTGGAATGGCGGGCCAGCGAACACTGGCTGATCCAGGGCGGGGCCATGTACGAAGACGCCCGGCTCACCGGCGACTCCCTGACCCCGCGGATCGCCGTCAACTACCTGATCAACCCGCGCCACGGGTTGCGGGCGGTGTACTCCGAAGCCATCCGTTCCCCGGACATGTTCGAGAACAACGTCAACTGGAGCTACCGGGTCACCGGCCTGAGCGCGCCGGTCTACGGCCAGGACAGCGCCCAGTACTTCGTCAAGACCCGCGGCCCCGGCGACCTCGACCAGGAACGCATGCGCTCCCGGGAGCTGGGCTACAACGGCTATTTCGTCGACCAGCGGCTGAACTTGGATATCAAGCTGTTCTACGACGAAATCAGCAGGATGGTCAGCGAGCCGCTGCGCAACAACCAGTACATCGCCAGCAACAGCAACTCGGCGCGTTTCACCGGCAGCGAAAGCCAGCTGGATTGGCAGCTGAGCCGCGCCGACCGCCTGCGCCTGACCTACGCCTACGTGCATGCCCAGGCCAGCAACCGCCTGGACCAGCGCTTGAGCGCCAGCAACAGCGGCTCGGCCGGCTGGCTGCGCAACTGGGGCCAGGGCTGGTCCAGCGCACTCTTCTATTACGGAGACAGCGCCCTCAACGGCTACCGTTTCCAGCGGGTCGACACCCGCGTCGCCAAGCGCCTGTCCTTGGGCAAGGCCAACCTGGAGCTGGCCGGCACCTTGCAACAGCGGCTCGACCACCAGCCCCTCACCTTCGCCGACAACCGCTACGACTCCCGCCACACGTTGTACTTCAGCGCGGAGCTGGAGTTCTAGCATGGCTCGCTCGCGCAAGGGCCTGCCTCGACTCGGCTGGAGCCTGCTGCTGCTGGGCTGGCTGCTGTGCGCGCCGTTGCGCGCCGCCGAAGTGCTGCTGACCGCCAGCGAAGACAGCGACAGCGTGCGCAACTTCGCCCGGGAACTGGCCGGCTTGCGCCCCCAGGACCAGGTGCGCTTCGTGCCGCTCGAGCAACTGCCCGCACCGGGCCTCTTGCCGGCGGCCACGCGCTTGATCCTGCTGGACCCGCAAAGCCTCGACTGGCGCCTGCAGGACGCGCAGGGCCCGGCGACCCTGGTGCTGCGCATCAGTCGCCTGCAAGCCGCCCAACGCCTACCGGGCACGCCGCCGCCCAGGCTCAGCCTGCTGTGGAGCGACCCGCCCGGGGCACGCCAGCTACGCCTGATCCACGAGGTGCTGCCCCAGGTCCGCCGGGTGGGCGTGCTGTACAGCCAGGACAGCCGGTTCCTGCTCGAGGAACTGCGCCAGGCAGCGCGCGCGCTGGGGCTGGAGATCGTCGCCGAAGCCTGGGACGACATCGCCGACAGCCGTCCATTGCAGCAAGTACTGCGCAACAGCGAAGTCCTGCTGGGCCTGGACGACCCCAGCCTGTACAACCCCAAGACCGTCAAGAACCTGCTGCTCAGCAGCTATGCCCGGCAACAGGCCCTGGTCGGGCCCAACGCCGGTTTCGTCAGGGCCGGCAGCCTGGCCAGCACCTACAGCGACCAGCGGGACTGGTTGCAGACCCTGGACCAACTGCTCGACCGGCCACCGGCCCAATGGCCCCGCTCGCTGTACCCGGCGGCCTTCAAGGTATTGAGCAATCCACAGGTGGCACGCTCCCTGGGCATCGAGGAAATCGATCCTGAGGCCGTCGCCCGCCAGTTGAGCGAAGGAGAGAAACGCCCATGACATTGCGTCGCCGTTGGGATATCCAGGCCCGCACTCAGCTGATCAGCCTCGGCCCCGCCCTGCTCCTGACACTGTTGCTGATCAGCTTCTTCACCTTCGTGCGCATCCAGGACCTGCACCAGGAGCTGGACCACACCGGCCAGTTGATCGCCAACCAACTGGCCCCGGCCACCGAGTACGGGGTGATTTCCGGCAACAATGAAGGCTTGGAAAGCCTGTTGCAGGCGACCCTGAGTACGCCCCACGTGCAATTCCTGGAGGTCCAGGACAGCGCCAACAACATCCTGGTGTATGTCGAGCAGCCTTCGGCCAGCCATGACCATGCGAAACAGATCAAGGTGTTCCAGGCCCCGGTGCGGCTGCAGCGGATCCAGGTGCACAACGACTTCCTGCAAGAGGATCCGGGCAGCCTGGCCAGCCAGGGCGACGGCTACCTGGGGCGCGTGCTGGTCGGCATGTCCAACGACGCCTTCAGCCAGCGCCAACAGGAAATCGTCCTCAAGGCCGGGATCCTCGCCCTGTTCGCCCTGCTCTTCACCTTCCTGCTGGCCCGACGCCTGGCCGCCGGCCTGGCCCAGCCGATCAGGGCCATGAGCAACGCGGTCAGGGCGATCCAGGAAGGTGACTTCAAGACCCCGCTGCCCATCGTCGACGATGGCGAGCTGGGCAACCTGGCGCGGCACATCAACAACCTCGCCGCCGGCCTGGAACTGGCCAGCCGCGAACAACAGCAGGCCATGTCCCAACTGATCCAGACCCGGGAAGAAGCGGAACAGGCGAACAGGGCCAAGTCGGACTTCCTGGCCATGATGAGCCATGAGTTGCGCACGCCGATGAATGGCGTGCTGGGCATGCTGCAGCTGCTGGAAACCACCGAAATGACCCGCGAGCAACGCGAGTACGCGGCACTGGCCTCGGAATCCACCGAGCATCTGCTCAAGGTGATCAACGACATCCTCGACTTCTCGCGGATCGAGCGCTCGGCCCTGGAGCTGGAACACATTCCGTTCAACCTGGCCGAACTGATCGCCAGCTCGGCCCAGGCCTTCCAGCACAGCGCGCTGCAACGGGGCCTGGACCTGCAGTTGCGGCTGGCGCCGGGGCTGGAGTCGTTACAGGTCAAGGGCGACCCGACGCGAATCCGCCAGATCCTAGTCAACCTGGTCGGCAACGCGCTGAAGTTCACCGAACAAGGCAGCGTGACCATCGAAGCCCAGTGGCAGGCCCTGGACCACGAGCTCCTGTGGTTCACCTGTGCGGTGCGCGACAGCGGCATCGGCATCAACCCGGCCAGCCTGGAATCGATGTTCGACGCCTTCCAGCAGGCCGACAGCTCGATTTCCCGGCGCTATGGCGGCACCGGCCTGGGCCTGCCCATCGCCCGGACCCTGGCCGAGCGCATGGGCGGCACCCTGCGGGCCCAGAGCGAAGAAGGCCGGGGCTCGGTGTTCACCCTGGAGATCCCCCTGGCGCTGTTCCAGCAGACGCTGCCGGTAGCGGCCCCACGGGCCAGTACCGCGGCGGACCAGGGCGCGGGCCGCAACGTGCTGCTGGTGGAGGACAACCCGGTGAACCAGACCGTGATCCAGGCCATGTTGCGCAGCCTGGGCTTCAGCGTGAGCATCGTCACCGATGGCGCCCAGGCGGTACGCAGTGCCGAAAGCCTGATTTTCGAGGCGATCCTGATGGATTGCCGGCTGCCGCTGGTCGACGGCTACGAGGCCACCCGGCAGATCCGGCAACTGCCCGGCTGTGCCGATCTGCCCATCATCGCGCTGACCGCCAACGCCCTCCAGGGTGACCGTGAAGCCTGCCTCGCAGCCGGCATGAACGACTATCTGGCCAAGCCTTTCAAGCGGGCGGATCTACAGCAAATTCTCCAACGTTGGGTGCAATAGCGGGCTATTTTCAAACATCTGCGACTGGCGTGGCGGGCGAAAGTGCGGCAGTCTTAGGCACCCGATGGGGCCCCGAAAAGGCCTCCGAAAAAAATTTCAGTGCACAAGTGTACATTCATGCCCTTGGCGCTGTGACTTTCACTACAACGCAATAGTCTATGAGTAGGCTGCCGGCTCGAGGCATGAACGCTTCGATCGGCCGGGAAGATTTGCCCAACCCTGCCGCACGGGACTATTGAGGAGCTCGCATGACCAAACAAAACGCCTTTACTCGGGAAGATCTGCTGCGCTGCAGTCGCGGTGAGCTGTTCGGCCCAGGTAATGCGCAACTGCCCGCCGGCAACATGCTGATGATCGATCGCATCACTCATATCAGCGGCGAAGGCGGCAAGTACGGCAAAGGTGAGTTGGTCGCCGAGCTGGATATCACTCCGGACCTGTGGTTCTTCGCCTGCCATTTCGAAGGCGACCCGGTAATGCCAGGCTGCCTGGGCCTGGATGCCATGTGGCAGCTGGTGGGTTTCTTCCTGGGTTGGCAAGGCCTGCCGGGCCGCGGTCGCGCCCTGGGCTCGGGAGAAGTCAAATTCTTCGGCCAGGTGCTGCCAAGCGCCAAGAAGGTCACCTATAACATCCATATCAAACGCGTCCTGAAGGGCAAGCTGAACCTGGCCATCGCCGATGGCTCGGTCAGCGTCGACGGCAAGGAAATCTACACTGCCGAAGGCCTGCGGGTCGGCGTGTTCACCTCCACTGACAATTTTTAAGGGTTATCCGCATGCGCCGCGTCGTTATCACTGGTCTGGGCATCGTTTCGTGCCTGGGCAATGACAAAGAGACCGTCTCCGCTAACCTGCGTGCAAGTCGCCCTGGCATCCGCTTCAACCCGGAATATGCCGAAATGGGTCTGCGTAGCCAGGTTTCCGGCTCCATTGACCTGAACCTCGAAGAACTGATCGATCGCAAGATCTACCGTTTCGTCGGCCACGCGGCAGCCTATGCCTACCTGGCCATGAAGGACGCCATTGCCGATTCCGGCCTGACCGAAGAGCAGGTCTCCAACCCGCGTACCGGCCTGATCGCTGGCTCCGGCGGCGCCTCGACCCTGAACCAGATGGAAGCGCTGGACATCCTGCGCGAGAAAGGCGTCAAGCGCGTTGGCCCGTACCGCGTCACCCGGACCATGAGCAGCACCGTTTCCGCTTGCCTGGCCACGCCGTTCAAGATCAAGGGCCTGAACTACTCCATCGCTTCGGCCTGCGCCACCAGCGCCCACTGCATCGGCACCGCCATGGAGCAGATCCAGATGGGCAAGCAGGACATCGTCTTCGCCGGCGGCGGTGAAGAAGAGCACTGGACCCAGTCGTTCCTGTTCGACGCCATGGGCGCCCTGTCCACCCAGTACAACGAGACCCCGGAAAAAGCCTCCCGCGCCTACGACGCCCAGCGTGACGGTTTCGTCATCGCCGGCGGTGGCGGCATGGTGGTGGTCGAGGAGCTGGAGCACGCCCTGGCCCGCGGCGCCAAGATCTACGCGGAAATCGTCGGCTATGGCGCCACTTCCGATGGCTACGACATGGTGGCTCCGAGCGGCGAAGGCGCCATCCGCTGCATGCAGATGGCCATGTCCACCGTCGACGCCCCGATCGACTACCTGAACACCCACGGCAC
This sequence comes from Pseudomonas sp. MSSRFD41, assembly GCF_014230245.1. Taxonomy (NCBI): domain Bacteria; kingdom Pseudomonadati; phylum Pseudomonadota; class Gammaproteobacteria; order Pseudomonadales; family Pseudomonadaceae; genus Pseudomonas; species Pseudomonas sp. MSSRFD41. The sequence goes on from NZ_JACKZK010000043.1 coordinate 23,629, forward strand.
TTCGACCCCGGTCGGTGACGTCGCCGAAATGAAAGGCGTGCGTGAGGTGTTCGGCGACAAGGCTCCGGCCATCAGCTCCACCAAGAGCCTGTCGGGTCACTCCCTGGGCGCCGCCGGCGTTCACGAAGCGATCTACTGCATGCTGATGATGGAAGGCAACTTCATGGCCGGCTCGGCCAACATCGACGAGCTGGATCCGGAAGTGGCCGACATGCCGATCCTGACCAAGACCCGCGAAGACGTTGCCTTCAACACCGTGATGAGCAACAGCTTCGGCTTCGGCGGCACCAACGCCACCCTGGTCCTCAAGCGCTGGCAGGGCAAGTAAGCCCCGCCGTAGCCTGACAAAAGCCCCGACTGGATCGGGGCTTTTTCTTGTCCGGGATTCACACCGAGAAACGCGCCACCATGGCATTGAGATCCACCGCCAGGCGCGACAGCTCCTGGCTGGCGGCGCTGGTCTGGTTGGCTCCCGCCGAAGTCTGGTGGGCCAGGTCGCGGATATTCATCAGGTTGCGATCCACCTCCCGCGCCACCGCTGCCTGCTGCTCCGAGGCACTGGCGATGACAGTGTTGCGCTCGTTGATCTCGGTGAAGGCCGAGGCGATCTCCTCCAGGGCCTGGCCGGCCGCCTTGGCCACTTCCAGGGTCGAGCGGGCGCGGCTGTTGCTCTGCTGCATGGAATTGACCGCCAGGTCGGTGCCCTGCTGGATGCCACCGATCATCTGTTCGATTTCCTGGGTCGATTGCTGGGTTCGATGGGCCAGGGCCCGCACCTCGTCGGCCACC
>NZ_JACKZK010000044.1:0-20946 GCF_014230245.1 Pseudomonas sp. MSSRFD41
CCCGACTTGAGCACGCCAAATACGATGTGCAGCATCTTGCGCATCACGACGAAGAAGGCTTCGCCCGTCTGGAAGGCGTCTCTCCCGGCACCGCCAAGGTCTACTACGGCGAGGACCCACGCCCCTACGAACGCCTGCCGATCCTGGCACTGGCGGCCGACCGGCCAGTCCTGGAGGAACTCGGCATCCTGTGTCTGGAAGCTGCCGAAGTGGACCTGCCGCCCCTGCTGCTGGAAGCGTCCGAGTGCAAGCCGGCTTTCACCCTGTCCCCCTCCAGGAGGCTTCCCTCAAGACTCGGCAGGTGCGGCGGACGCGGGATCAGCGACCGCCGCCCAGGTCGACGAAGGTGCCGGTGGCATAGGAGGCCTTGTCCGACAGCAGCCAGACGATGGCTTCGGCCACCTCGTCCGGGCGTCCGCCGCGGCCCATGGGAATCGCCCCCTCCAGCTTGCTGACGCGATCCGCGTCGCCGCTCAGGGCGTGGAAATCGGTATAGATGTAGCCCGGACGCACGGCATTGACCCGAATGCCCTCGCCTGCCACTTCCTTGGACAGGCCGATGGTGAAGGTGTCCAACGCACCCTTGGAAGCGGCGTAGTCGATGTACTCGCCAGGCGAGCCCAGGCGCGCGGCGACCGAGGAGACGTTGACGATGCTGCCGCCCTGCCCGCCATGGCGCGGCGACATGCGCAGCACCGCGTGCTTGGCACAGAGGATCGGCCCCATGACATTGGTCTTCATGATCTTCTGGATACGAAACTCGGACATGTCTTCAAGACGGGACTTCTGGCCCACGGTCCCGGCGTTATTGACCAGGGCCGTGACACGCCCCAGCTCGGCGTCGACCCGCTGGAACAGGCCGATGACTTCATCCTCGATACTGACATCGGCCCGCACGGCAATCGCCTGGGCGCCCAGGGCCCGGACCTGCTCCAGGACCTGCTGGGCCGACTGTTCATCGGCCTGGTAGTTGATGCACACCTTGAAACCCTGCTGCGCGGCCAGCAATGCCGTGGCGGCGCCGATCCCCCGTCCGCCACCGGTGATGACGATGACTTTGTCCATGCTGCCAACTCCCTCACTGATCATTTCAACGCGAGCCATTAAACACCGCGCAGCCAGTGATGAAAACCGCCACCGGCCACCCTTGGCGCGATGGGCACTCGCTGTGTGTCGCCACTGCCGCAGGCTGCGTACGCCTGCGCAGCCTGCACAGGAGCGGGCCATGGCGCGAGCCTGGAGAGCCCTGTGGTCGGGGTCTGCGGCGGTGCAGCCGAGCACGGGGCTCAGGCTTCGCGTTCGAGATTCGGCAGGTTCTGGCGCAGGGCCTGGAGGAATCGCTCGGGAGGCATCGGGTGGCCAAGGTAGTAGCCCTGCAGCGAATCGCACCCCAGCTCGGTGAGGAAGGTCCGCTGTACACCGGTCTCCACCCCTTCAGCGACGATCCGCAAGCCCAGGGCCTGGCCCAGGGCGACGATCGCCGAGACGATCGCGGCGTCGTCGCTGTCGTGCTCCAGGTCGCGGACGAAACCACGGTCGATCTTCAGCTCGTTGGCAGGCAGGCGCTTGAGGTACATCAGGCTCGAATAGCCGGTGCCGAAATCGTCGATGGACAGGTCTACGCCCATGTCCGCCAACTGCTGCAGGACGATCATGCTGACATCGGCATCATGCATCGCCGTGGTCTCGGTGATTTCCAGAGTCAGGTTGTTGGCCGGCAGGTGGTAGCGTTCCAAGGCGCTGGACACGCTATTGACCAGCCCCCCATGGCAGAACTGCATGGCCGACAGGTTCACCGCGATGCGCCAGTCGGTATAACCCTCGGCGTACCACTGCTGCATCTGCCGGCAGGCTTCGTCCAGCACCCACTCACCGATGGAAATGATCAAGCCGGTCTTCTCTGCCAGCTCGATGAACTTGTCCGGCATCAGCAGGCCGTGTTGCGGGTGTTCCCAACGCAGCAAGGCCTCGGCGCCCACCGGCCGGCCGTCGATGGCGTCGAACTTGGGCTGGTAGTGCAGGCGGAACTGATGGTGCTCCAGGGCGTTGCGCAGGTCCTGGAGCAACTGCAGTTGGCGCCGGGCATTGTTGTTCATCGAAGCGTCGAAAAAGCTGTAGCCGTTCTTGCCGGTGCCCTTGGCGTGATACATCGCGGCATCGGCGTTCATCAAGAGTTCCTGGGCGCTCTGGCCATTGCCCGGATACACCGCGATGCCGATGCTGGCGGATATCTGCAGATCATGCTCGGCCACCCGGAACGAGCGCGACACCAAGCCCACCTGGCGCGACGCCAGGCGCAGGGCATCGTCAGGCTCGGCGAGCTGCACCAGCAGCACGAATTCGTCGCCGCCGATCCGGGCCAGGGTGTCTTCGCTGCGCAGATCCTCGCGCAGGCGCTGGGCCACCTCGCGTAAAAGCTGGTCGCCCATGTGGTGGCCGAAGGCGTCGTTGACCGGTTTGAAACCGTCCAGGTCGATGAACATCAGGGCAAAACACCCACCATGGGCGGTGACCCGGTGCATGGCCTGGTCGATGCGGTCGGCCAGCAGGATGCGGTTCGGCAAGCCGGTCAGCGTGTCGTGCAGGGCCAGTTGGGTCAGTTCCTTGTTGGCCTCGGTCAAAGACTGCGCCAGCACGGCGGTGCGCGCCTCCAGGCGAGCGTCGAGCACCGAGGTCAGCAAGGCGATGATCAACACTGCCAGGGTGGTGATCAGCACCAGGTTGTCCAGGCCCTTGCCGCTCAGGCCATCGGCCAGGGCGCCGCAGAAACTGCCGCCGGCAAATCGTGCGGCGGCCATGCCGGTGTAGTGCATGCCGACGATGGCAAACCCCATGATGATGGCCGCTCCGGTGCGTACCAGGCGTACATAGGGCGTGTTCTGGCGCAGGCGGAAGGCGATCCACAGCGCCGCCAGGGAAGCGCCGAAGGCGATCAGCAGCGAAGCGCCGAACAGCTGCGGGTCGTAGTCGATACCTGGCTGCATGCGCAGGGCCGCCATGCCGGTGTAGTGCATGCCGCTGATTCCCGAGCCCATGATCAACGCCCCGAAGAGCAATTGCATCACTGGCAGGCGCGGCTGGCTCACCAGCCATAGGGCGAAACCGCAGGACAGGAAGGAAATGAGCAATGACAGCGCCGTGAGGCCGATGTCGTAGCCCAGGTCGATGGGCAATGAAAAGGCCAGCATGCCGATGAAATGCATGGACCACACGCCGATGCCCATCGCCAGGGCACCGCCGCTCATCCACAGGTAGACCGCGCGTCCCTGGGCGGTAGCGATGCGTCCAGTGAGATCCAGAGCGGTATAGGAAGCGAGGATCGCCACGAAAATGGAGATCAGGACCAGCGCGGAGGAATAGCTACCGATGAGCATTAGGCGTCTCTTGGCCGTTGTGCCGACATCCCTGCGCGGCGGGCAAAACCGCAGATTGTACTGATTGCAGGAAATAACGCATCCATAAAGTTATCAAATGGCCATCAGTCGGACAGAGGGTCAAAAGACCTTGCAAGCCTCGTGGACATGGCCTTCGCACCTTCACAGGGGCGTCGTCCGGCGGCGCCGGACGCTCTGGAGGTGCTTGCTGCTTTATCGGCGCCGACAGCAAATACTGTAGCTGCTGATGACAATCGCGAAGGCTCTGTATCGCGTGATCGTGGCGGGAACCCATGGGTCCCCCGCCCGGCTACTTCTGCTCGCTGACCTGCAACTGGCCATCCCAGCCACCGCCCAGGGCAGCGATCAACTGCACGCTGGCGATCAGGCGACTCTGCAACAGGCTCAACACACTGCGTTCATTGCTCAGCGCGGTGGTCTGGCTGGTGACCACGTCCAGGTAGCCAATGAGTCCGGCCTTGTACTGGTTCTCGGTCAAGCGCAGGGCATCGCGGGCCGAGTCCAGGGCCTGCTGGCGCACGCCCGCCTCGTCCTCCAGGACCTTGAGCTGGGTCATGTAGTTCTCCACCTCGCGAAAGCCGTCGAGCACGGTCTGCCGGTATTTGGCCACGGTCTGGTCGTATACCGCCACCGTGCGGTCCACCTCCGCCGAGCGCTGGCCGCCATCGAACAGGGTCATCGCCAGCTTCGGTCCCACCGACCAGAAACGGTTCGGCAGGCTGATCCAGTTGGAGTAGGTGCTGCTGCTATAGCCGCCGGCCATGCTCAGGGTCAGGTCCGGATAATAGGCGGCCTTGGCCACGCCGATCTTGGCATTGGCCGCCATCATCGCCCGCTCGGCCGAGGCGATGTCGGGGCGCCGCTCCAGCAATTGCGAAGGCACGCCCAGGGGGACCTGGGGCAGTACCGGAACGTTCCGGGTCTCGGCCAGCTTGAACTCGGCCGGTGGCACGCCGATCAGCACCGCGATGGCGTTCTCGAACTGGGCACGCTGCCAGATCAGGTCGATCAGGTCGGCCTGGGTGCTCTTGAGCTGGGTCTGGGCCTGGGCCACCGCGTCCTTGCCAGCAACGCCGGCCTGGTACTGGTTCTGGGTCATGGTCAGGGAACGCTGATAGGCCACCACTGTGGCCTCCAGCAGGCGCTTCTGCTCGTCGATCACCCGCAGTTGCAGGTAGTTCTGCACCAGTTCGGATTGCTGGCTCAGGCGCATGGCCGCCAGGTCGGCGAAGCTCGCCTCGGCACTGCCCTGGTTGGCCTCCAGGCCACGGCGCAGCTTGCCCCAGATGTCCGCTTCCCAAGTCACCCCCAACTGGGTGTTATAGGTATCGCGGATACCGCTGCTGGAACTGCTCAGGGCCGAACTGCTGCTGCCGGTGCCCTGGCTGGCGCGGGTCTTGCCGGCGCTCAGGTCGATACTGGGAAAGAACGCCCCACGGGAGCTGCGCACCAGGGCCTGGGCCTGGCGGTACTGGGCTTCGGCCTGGGCCACGCTCTGGTTGGCGCTGTTGAGCTGGTCCACCAGGCCGTTGAGCCGGGTATCGCCATACAACTCCCACCAGGCGCCACGGGCCAGGGCATCACTGGGGCTGGCCTGGCGCCAGCCCTGGGCGGCCTTGTATTGCGCAGGCTCGGCCACTTCGGGTCGCCGATAGTCGGGGCCGATGGCGCAGGCGCTGAGCAGCAGCACGCACAGGCCCAGGCTCAGGGACCGTGAGCCCCGGGCCATGGCCAGACGCTGGGCGGACAACAGCGAAACGGGACGGAATGGGTGTTCGGTCATAGCGGCGTTTCCAGGGCGGCATCGGTACGGACCCCACGCCAGTGGTTGAACTTGTGGCGCAGGCGGTCGAGATAGAGGTAGACCACCGGAGTGGTGTAGAGGGTCAGGATCTGGCTGAAGACCAGGCCGCCGATGATGGTCAGGCCCAGGGGCTGGCGCATCTCCGAGCCCTCGGCGGTGCCCAGCAGCAGCGGCAAGGCGCCGAGGATCGCCGCCAGGGTGGTCATCAGAATCGGTCGCAGGCGCTGCAGGCAGGCGCTGCGGATCGACTGCAGCGGGTCGAGCTGCTCATGCCGCTCCAGTTGCAGCGCCAGGTCGATCATCAGGATCGCGTTCTTCTTCACCACACCGATCAGCAGGAACAGCCCCAGGAGGGAAATCAGGCTGAACTCGCTGCCCAGTACGTAGATCGAGAGCAAGGCGCCGACGCCGGCCGAGGGCAAGGTGGAAAGGATGGTCAGCGGATGGATGTAGCTCTCGTAGAGCACCCCGAGCACCAGGTACACCGCCAGCAGCGCGCCGAGGATCATGAACGGCTGGCTTTTCTGGGTGGCGGCGAAGGCGTCGGCGGTGCCGGCCATCTTGATGATCACATCCTCGGGCATGCCCAGCTTGGCGATCGCCCGCTCGATGGCTGCGGTGCCCTGCTCCACGGTGACGCCTTCGGCCATGTCGAAGGCAATGCTTTCCGAAGCGAACTGCCCCTCATGGCTGACCCGATCGTCTTCCAGGCTGCTTTCGTAATGGGCGATGGTCGACAGCGGAATCCGCGCCCCGTCGGCGGTGATCACCTGCACCTGGTTCAGGGTGATCGGGTCCTGGGCGTACTTGGGATTGACCTCCATCACCACCCGATACTGGTTGAGGCTGTCGTAGATGGTGGAGATCTGCCGCTGGCTGTAGGCGTTATTGAGCACCGCGGTGACCATGTCCATGTCCACCCCCAGGCGCTTGGCCTGGTCGCGGTCCACCATCAGGGTCACCTGCTGCGCGCCGTGGCCGTCGCGAGCATCGATGGCGGTCAGCTCGGGCAACGCCCGCAACGCCGCGACCACCTTCGGATACCACTGGCGCAGCTCGCCCAGGTTGCCGCTCTGCAGGATGTAGGAGTACTGCGAGGTGGTCTGTTCGCGGCCGCCACCGAACTGCAGGTCCTGGTCGGCCATCAGCATCAGCTGGGCCCCCGGGACCTTGGGCATTTCCTTGCGCAGGCGCTCGATGACCTTCTGCGCCGAGATACTGCGCTCCTTGATGGGTTTCAGGCGCACCAGCATGAAGGCGTTGTTGGTGCCGTTGGAGCCGCCGATGAAGCCGGCCACGCTCTCCACCGCCTCATCCTTGAGCACGGCGCGGCGGAAGATCTCCATCTTCGGCTGCATCACGCTGAAGGACAGGCCGTCGTCGCCACGGACGAAACCGATCAACTGGCCAGTGTCCTGCTGGGGCATGAAGGTCTTGGGCACCACCACATACAAGGCGACGTTGACGCCGATGGTCAGCAGCAGGCTGAGCAGGGTCAGGCGCCGATGCCGTAGCACCCAGTCCAGGCTGCTGGCGTACTTGCCGACCATCCAGTCGTTGCTGCGCCGGCTCCAGCGCTGCAGGGCATTCTCCTGGTCCGGCAGGTGGGGCTTGAGCCAGCGGGCGCAGAGCATGGGCGTCAGGGTCAGGGACACCACCAGCGAGACCACGATGGCCGCCGCCAGGGTGATGGAGAACTCGCGGAACAGGCTCTCGATGATCCCGCCCATGAACAGGATCGACAGGAACACCGCCACCAGCGAGACGTTCATCGACAACAGGGTGAAGCCCACTTCCCTGGCCCCCAGGTAGGCAGCCTTCAGCGGCTTCACGCCCTCGTCGATATGCCGCGAGATGTTCTCCAGGACCACGATGGCGTCGTCCACCACCAAGCCCGTGGCCAGGATCAGCGCCATCAGCGACAGGTTGTTCAGGGAGAAGCCGTACAGGTACATGATCGCGAAGGTGCCCACCAGCGACACCGGCACCGCCAGCGTCGGGATCACCGAAGCGCGCAAGTTGCCCAGGAACAGGAACACCACCAGGATCACCAGGACCACGGCGATCAGCAGGGTCATCTCGGCCTCGTGCAAGGTGGCCTTGATCACCGGCGAACGGTCCATGGCCAGGTTGAGCTTGACGCTGGCCGGCAGCACCGCCTGCAACGCCGGCAACTGGGCCTTGATCTCGTTCACCGTCTCGATGATGTTGGCCCCGGCCTGGCGGTTGATCACCAGCAGCACGGCGGCGTCATCGTTGAAGAAACCGCTGTTGTAGCGATCCTCGACGCCATCGCTGACCTTGGCCACGTCCTTCAGGCGCAAGGCCGCGCCGTTGTTGTAGTGGATGATCAGCGGCTCGTAATCACGGGCCTTCTCCAGCTGGTCGTTGGCCTGGATCTGCCACAGCCGCTGGTCATCCTCCACCGAGCCCTTGGGCCGGCGCTGGTTGGCATTGGCGATGGCGTTGCGCACGTCGTCCAGGGCCACCCCGTACTGGTTGAGCAGTTGCGGCTCCAGTTCGATGCGCACCGCCGGCAACGAGCTGCCACCGACCTGGACCTCGCCCACGCCCTGCACCTGGGACAGACTCTGGGACAGGATGGTGGAGGCCAGGTCGTAGAGCTGGCCCTTTTCCAGCACGTCCGAGGTCAAGGACAGCACCATGATCGGCGCCTGGGACGGGTTGACCTTCTTGTAGGTGGGCATGCTGCGCATGCCGCTGGGCAACAGGTTGCGCGAGGCGTTGATCGCGGCCTGCACTTCCCGCGCCGCGCCATCGATATCGCGATCCAGGTCGAACTGCAGGATTACCCGGGTCGAGCCCTGGCTGGAACGGCTGCTCATGGTGTCGATCCCGGCGATGGCGCCGAAGGCACGCTCCAGGGGCGTGGCCACAGTCGAGGCCATGACCTCGGGGCTGGCCCCGGGCAGGCTGGCCTGGACCACGATCACCGGAAAATCCATCTGCGGCAGCGGCGCCACCGGCAGCAAACCGAAGCTGACGCCGCCCAATAACATAATCGCCAGACTCAAGAGCATCGTCGCCACGGGACGCCTGATAAAAGGTCCGGACAGGTTCATGGGCGGCAGCTCCAGGCTTCAAGCTGCAATCTACAAGAGAAAAGCAGGACGCCCAGCAGCGGCTCTGGCTTTTGCTCCGGCTTGCCGCTTGCGGCTTGCAGCTTGCCGCTGGCGCCCCTCACACCACTTCTCCTACGGCGGGCTTGGCAAACCGGCGGCCCAAGCGGTCGAAGTACAGGTAGATAACGGGCGTGGTGAACAGGGTCAGGACCTGGCTCACCAGCAGGCCACCGACCATCACCAGGCCCAGGGGCTGGCGCAGCTCGGCGCCGGAACCGGTGGCCAGCATCAGTGGCACGGCGCCGAACAACGCTGCCAGGGTGGTCATGAGGATCGGCCGGAAGCGCAACAACGCCGCCTGGTAGATGGCTTGCTGCGGCGCGACGCCCTGGTTGCGTTCGGCATCCAGAGCGAAGTCGATCATCATGATCGCGTTCTTCTTGACGATACCGATCAGCAAGATGATGCCGATGATGGCGATCATGCCCAGGTCGTTACCGCTGAGGATCAGTGCCAGCAAGGCCCCCACCGCCGCCGAGGGCAAGGTGGAAAGAATGGTGATCGGATGGATGTAGCTCTCGTAGAGCACGCCGAGCACGATGTACATGGTCACCACCGCCGCCAGGATCAGCAGCAAGGTACTGGACAGCGAAGCCTGGAAGGCCTCGGCCGCGCCCTGGAAGCGGGTCTGCACCCCCACCGGCATGCCGATGTCCTGCCGCACCTGCTCGATCACCTGCACCGCTTCACCCAGGGCCACCCCCGGAGCGAGGTTGAAGGACATCATCACCGCCGGGAACTGGCCGATATGGGCAATCGCCAATTGAGCCTGGCGCTCTTCGACATGGGCCAGGCTGGACAAGCGCACCTGCCCGCCATCGGTGGTCTTGACGTGGATCTGCTCCAGGGCCTGGGGCCCGATGCGCTCCCCGGCCTGGGCCTGGAGCACCACCCGGTACTGGCTGGCCTGGGTATAGATGGTGGAAATCTGTCGCTGGCCAAAGGCGTCGTACAGGGCGTCGGTGATGTTCGACACCGAGACTCCCAGCCGGGAGGCGGCATCGCGATCGATCACCAGGTACACCTGCAGGCCCTTGTCCTGCAGGTCGCTGGCCACATCGGTGAGCTCTGGACGCTGGGCCAGGGCCTGCACCAGGCGACCGCTCCACAGGCTCAGCAGGTCGGCATCGGGCGAGGACAGGCTGAACTGGTACTGGGTCCGGCTGACCCGGTCTTCGATGGTCAGGTCCTGTACCGGCTGCATGAACAGGCGGATGCCCAGCAGCTTGTCCACTTGCGGCTGCAACCGCGCGATCACCTGGGCGGCGCTGAGCTCGCGCTGATTGTGGGGCTTGAGGTTGATCAGCAGGCGGCCGCTGTTGAGGGTGGCGTTGTCGCCATCCACGCCGATGTAGGACGACAGGCTCTCTACCGCCGGGTCCTGCAGGATGACCTTGGCCAAGTCCTGCTGGCGCTGGCTCATGGCGGCGAAGGACACCGATTGCGGCGCCTCGGAAATACCCTGGATGACCCCGGTGTCCTGCACCGGGAAGAAGCCCTTGGGCACTATCAGGTAGAGGAACACCGTCAGCGCCAGGGTGCCGATGGCCACCAGCAAGGTCAGGAACTGATGCCTGAGCACCCATTGCAACTGGCGTCCGTAGCCCGCGATCAGCCAGTCGATCCAGGCGCCGCTGGCGCGATAGAACCGCCCCTGCTCGTGCTCCTTGGGCTCGGGCTTGAGCAACCGCGCGCACATCATCGGGGTCAGGGTCAGGGACACCACCAGGGAAATCAGGATCGCCACCGCCAGGGTGATGGCGAACTCACGGAACAGCCTCCCGACCACATCGGCCATGAACAGCAGCGGGATCAGCACCGCGATCAGCGACAAGGTCAGGGAGATCAGGGTGAAGCCGATCTGCTTGGCCCCCTTGAGCGCCGCCTGCAACGGGCTGTCACCCTCCTCGATGAAGCGCGAGATGTTCTCCAGCATGACGATGGCGTCATCCACCACGAAGCCGGTGGCGATGGTCAACGCCATCAGGGTCAGGTTGTTCACCGAGAACCCGGCCAGGTACATCACGCCGAAGGTGCCGATCAGCGACAACGGCACGGCGATCGACGGGATCACCGTGGCACTGGCCCGACGCAGGAACAGGAAGGTCACCATCACCACCAGGGCGATGGCGATGAACAGTTCGTGCTGCACATCGGTGACCGAGGCGCGGATGGTCTGGGTGCGATCGGTGAGCACGGTGACGTCCAGGCCCGCCGGCAGGTTGTCGGTGATGCTCGGCAGCATGGCCTTGATCCGGTCCACCACCTCGATGACGTTGGCCCCGGGCTGGCGCTGGATGTTCAGCAGCACCGCCTGGTTCTCGTTGGCCCAGGCGGCCAGGCGCTCGTTCTCGGCGCCATCGACAATCTCGGCCACGTCCTTCAGGCGCAATGGCGCGCCGTTCTTGTAGGCCAGGATCAGCTCGGCATAGTCCTTGGGCGAGGTCAGCTGGTCGTTGGCGTCGAGCATCGACACCCGGGTCGGGCCGTCGAAGTTGCCCTTGGGCTGGTTGACGTTGGACGCGGCGATCAGCGTGCGCACGTCCGACAGGTTCAGGCCGTTGGCCGCCAGGGCCTCCGGGTTGACCTTGATCCGCACGGCCTGGCGCTGGCCGCCGGCGATGCTGACCATGCCCACGCCGCTGATCTGGGCGATCTTCTGCGCCATGCGGGTGTCCACCAGGTCATTGAGCTTGGGCAGCAGCATGGTCTTGGAAGTGATGGCCAGGGTCAGCACCGGGGTGTCCGCCGGGTTGACCTTGTTGTACACCGGCGGTGCCGGCAGGTCCTTGGGCAGCAGGTTGGTGGCGGCATTGATCGCGGCCTGTACCTGCTGCTCGGCCACGTCCATGTTGATGTCGAGGCTGAAGCGCAGGGTCAGCACCGAAGCGCCACCGGAACTGGTGGAGGCCATCTGGGTCAGGCCCGGCATCTGCCCGAACTGGCGCTCCAGGGGCGCGGTGACCGCGCTGGTCATCACATCCGGGCTGGCTCCGGGGTACAGGGTCATGACCCGGATGGTCGGGTAGTCCACCTGGGGCAAGGCCGAGACCGGCAACAAGCGATAGGCGATCAGGCCGGCCAGGACAATGGCCAGCATGCTCAGGGTGGTGGCCACCGGACGGAGGATGAACAGCCGCGAGACATTCATGCGCCGGCCTTTTGTGCCTTGCCAGCGACTGGCGCTGCATCGGGTGCCGGGGCGCTGGCCGAGCCCGCGGGCTGACCTTGCAAGTGCTCGGTGGGAGTGGTCGGCACATCGATGGCGTCATTGACCACTTCCACCTCGCTGCCGTCCTTCAGGCGATCGGTTCCTTCCATCACCACCCGATCGCCCGCCTTGAGGCCCTCGGTGATCACCGTCGATTCGCCGTTGCTGGCGCCGACCTTGAGTGGCCGGATCTTGACCTTGTGGTCCCCGTCCATGGCATAGACGAAGGTGCCGTTGGTGCCGAACTGGATCGCCGCCGAAGGGGCCAGCACCACGCTCTTCAGGGTGTCGGCCAGCAGGCGCACGTTGACGAACTGGTTGGGGAACAGGCCCTGGTCGCGGTTATCGAAGCGCGCCTTGAACTTCAGGGTGCCGGTGGTGGTGTCGATCTGGTTGTCCAGGCTCTGCAGCACGCCGCTGGCCCGCAACTTGAGGTCGCCACGGTCCCAGGCCTCCACCGGCATCCGAGCACCGCCGTGATAACGGGCGAGTACGGTTTCCAGGCTGTTTTCCGGCAGGGTGAAGGCCACGCTGATGGGCTGGGTCTGGGTGATGATCACCAGCGCCGTGGTGTCATTGGCCGCCACCAGGTTGCCCACGTCCAGCTGGCGCAGGCCCAGGCGCCCGGCGATGGGTGCACGGATATTGGTGAATTCGAGGTTGAGCCGGGCATCGTTGACCGCCGCCTGGTTGGTCTTGACCGTACCCTGGTACTGGCCCACCAGCGCCACGGCGTTGTCCAGGGTCTGCTTGGCGACGCTGTCCTGGGCATACAGCCCACGATAGCGCTCGAGGTCGATCTGGGCGTTCTTCAACTGCGCCTGGTTCTGCAACAGGGTGCCCTCGGCCTGGAGCAAGGCGTTCTGGTAGGGCCGCGGATCGATCTGCGCCAGCAGGTCGCCGGCCTTGACCATCTGCCCTTCCTCGAAGTTGACCTTGACCAGTTCTCCCGCCACCCGGCTGCGCACATTGATGGTGTTCAGCGCGGTCACCGTACCCAGGGCCTTGTAGTACAGCGGGAAATCCCCCTGGGTCACCGGCAGCACCCGCACCGGGATCGGCCCACTGGCGCCACCGAAGCCGGGACGCAGGCTACCGCTGCGGCCGGTATGCCCGGTGGCGGCTTTCTGCTGCGCCGCCTCCTTGTGAGTGCCGCTGGCTGGCCAGAATATCCAGCACAGGCCAGCGACCAGCAGCAGGACAAACAGGCCGAACAGCCAGCGGCGAGAGTTGCGGGTAGCAGAGGATTGCATGGAAGGATCAACCATTGGGCGCGTGGGAGTGTCTTTTGAGAAGGCTGAAAGATAAGCACTAGAGCGGTTTTAGCAAAGGACCTTTACCGGCAATTTACTTTTGCCTGACGTTTTCAAGGTGTGTCGCTAACTTACTGAAGCACAAATAAAAACGGCCTGGGCAAGCCAGGCCGTGAATAATTGTAAAAGCCCTTACTTGAGCACAGCCAGGGCGGCGTCGTAGTTCGGCTCCTCGGCGATCTCCTTGACCAGTTCGCTGTGCAGTACCTGGTCGTTTTCATCCAGTACCACCACGGCACGGGCGGTCAGGCCGGCCAGCGGGCCGTCGGCGATGGCCACGCCGTAGTTCTCGATGAATTCGCGGCCACGCAGGGTCGACAGGTTCTGCACGTTTTCCAGGCCTTCGGCGCCGCAGAAGCGGGCCTGGGCGAACGGCAGGTCGGCGGAGATGCACAGCACCACGGTGTTGGCCAGGCCATTGGCCTGGGCATTGAACTTGCGCACCGAGGTCGCGCAGGTCGGGGTGTCGACGCTTGGGAAGATGTTCAGCACCTTGCGCTTGCCGGCCAGGCTGGCCAGGGAAACATCGGCCAGGCCGGCGCCCACCAGGGAGAATGCAGGCGCCTTGGAGCCGACTGGCGGCAGCTGGCCGTTGACCTGGACCGGATTGCCTTTGAGGGTGACTTGAGCCATGAGCGGAGTCCTTTGCGGGAGTGATGGAAACAATGATGGAAAATCGTCGAGAGGCCGAAGTTAAGCATGAAACGGCGCAAGCACCTATGCCCGCGGGATAAATTGTCCCACAAGCCCCGCGACCGCTAGCAGCGACCCAAGCACGGCTCACACTCTACCCAGGTCCTTTGCAACCCCATGGACCAGCCCTGACCGCATCGCCGAACCCCCTGCGACCGCAGGCACTGGAAGCCAACCCCCCCCGCAAAACCTCATGCAGCGTCGAGAATAAATTAAAAAAAAAAATCAAATAAAATACATATCTATATGTTTTATAAAGATATTTATTATTCTAGAAATCACTTTAAATAAATCATTCATATTGAGTGGTCATGAGCACAAAGCACATTAACTGGCAGTTCCGGCATCTTCCCTTCTTGCCTCCCCCATCCCTTGGGTTTTGCTCGTGAATCCGTCATGGACCGTAGTATCATCACGCCACTAACGAGCCCGCCGCGGTTCAAACGGAGTCGTACCGCCCAATGAGTTGCTGGACCCTGCTCGGCCTGCCGGCCACCTCTGACACCCGTACGATCAAGCGCCATTACGCCAAGCTGCTGAAACAGACCCGCCCGGACGAAGACCCGGAGGCTTTCCAGCGCCTGCGCGATGCCTACGAGCAAGCCATGGAGCAGGCGCAGTGGCTGGATGAAGAACAGGAGCCCGATATTGGTGCAGCCGATGAGCTGCCCGACAACCTGGCGACAGCAGAACCCGCCGTGCCACTGACTCCGGCGCAACGGGTCGCGCCCCTGCTGGAAGGCATTCGTATCGAGCAACTGGACCAACGCCACGAACAGGCGATCGCCAGCGGTTGCGCACTGGCGTTCGAGCTGGGCCTGCTACGCCACTGCGTGGAGCGTCCGGAACAGTCTTCGCAGTTGCTGGCCTGGGGCTTCGCCACCTTCCGCTGGCTGAGCGCCTGGCAACACCTGGACCTGCCGGAGTACCTCACCGACGCCCTGCTGCGCCAATGCCGCCAAGCCCTGGAGCAATCCCTGCGCAGCGCCCTGGACCGACAGGACGACGAAGCCTTCCTCCACAGCTATGCCAACCGCACCACCCACGGTTGGCTGGATGAGCTGGACCAACGCCACTGGTTCAACCAGTGCCTGGCACAAATGCTCGCGGACAGCCCTTATTGGTCCAGCACGCTGTTCCAGATCGTGTGCCTCGGCCAAGGCTGGCAGCGCGGGAAACACAACCTCTGCCCCGAACACGAATGGAACCGCCTGCTGGCGCGCGAGGAAGGCCTGGCGTTCATCGCCGACCAACGAGCCCTGGCCAGCCAACCACCGGACTCGCCGGAGCAACGAGCGGCCTACCTGTTATTGGCGCCCATCAGCCTGCACCGCCGCCGAGCCTTCGCCCGGCGCCTTGCCGAAGACGACTGGGCCGCATGCCGCAAGCTCAGCTCGCACTTGCATGCCTATTACCCGCAGGTGGCGACCGAGATGCCGGGTGGCACCCCGTTTTTCTGGCGCGACTGGGAATTCGCGTTCAATTCCTGGCCAATGTACCTGGCGCTGTTCAGCGCCTGCCTGGCTGGAGCCGTGGCCCGCTACGCCCCGCAAGGCAACAGCCTGGGAGAGATCATCGGGGTCACGCTGTTCTGGAGTGCCTGTTTCGCTGCCTCCACGGCACTCCTGCATTGGCTCTGGCAACCCCTGGCCCATCGCCTGTGGGCCCGTGACCATCGCCTTGGCAGCCACCTGCCAGGCTGGCTGAATCCCGGCCAACGCTTGCTGCCCCTGCGGGACCTGCTGCCGGTGGCCATGCTCGGCCCGGCCCTGGGCTACGTTTGCGGCCCGATCAGTACGGTGGTTTACCTGACGGTGCTGCCGAGCGTCGCCCTGGCGCGCAATATCGAGTTCAAGCACGGTATTTCCTGGCGCCAGCTCGCCCCCTGGCAACGACGCCTGCTGGGCGGGCTGGGCTGCGTGCTGCTGGCCACCGCCCTGGTGGCGATCAAGCTGGTGGGCGACTACGGCACGGTCACCGCCAACCAGGGCCTGCAACAATGGAGCGAACGCCTGTGCGCACGGATGCCGGCCAACGCCCCGGACTGCGCCGCGCCAACCACCCGCGCCCAGTGGTACGGCCGGGAGGGCACGCCATGAATCCCAATTGGCTATTTCCGATCGGCCTGGGCCTGGGATTGACCCTGTTCGGGCTGGCCGGCTCCGGCAAGCAACTGGGACAAATCGGCCTCTGGCTCGATCATCGGGACAGCCCCTATACCGCCCAGGCCAACGCCCTGAGTCCAATTATCGATTGCATGAACCAGGTGGATGTACCCTGGCGCGTAGCGCACCAGGCCTACCTGGCCGAGGGCAAGCCACGCTCGGCAGCCCCAGGAGCCTATGACCTGCGCAGCCAGGGCGGCCAGGACATCGACCTGGCCTATCGCAGTTCCTGCAGTGGCGACATCGGCGCCAAGCTGCGCAGCCTCGACCCCGACAACCCCCTGTTGGCCGCCACCGAACGCTACCAGCAAGTGCTCGCGCGTTTCGTCGCCCTGACCAAGGACGCATACATGCACCGCCTGGGCCTGGGTCGAACGCTGGATGAGGCACAGCTCGATGAACTGGTACGGCAACTGGAGATCCAGGCCCCGGACTATCTGCAAGCCTCGAATGCTGTCCGCCAGCTGCTTCAGCCACAGGATGTCGAGCATCGCCCCCAGCAGTTGCAACGCCTGGAGCAGCGCCTGGGCCGTAACGTCCACTGGGCTTTGCTCAACTACATGATCCAGGCCAGAAGCACCATGGACCTGCTCGACGACGGTATCCGCCAGCGCACCCTGACCCCGGCGCAGTTGAGCCAGGCCACCCAGCGACTGCGCCAGGCCTGGGAGGCCCGGCAACAGTTCATCGGCAGCATCCAGGACCCGCAAACCCGCGAAGCCCTGTACCTCTGGCAACTGATCGCCGCCCCCAGCCAGCATTACCTGCAAGCCCTGGATACCCTGCACCGGGACTGGCTGCAGCATGCCGAGCCGCAACGCCTGGGCGAGGACTTCCACGCCGTGACCCAGGGCTACGACCAGATGCTCTATCACTACAACCAACTGGCGCGTAGCCGTTATTGAAAGCGCTGCCCGGGCCAGGCCGGGGCAGCCCAGCGCAGCTCATTTGTTCTTCAGTTGTACATAGGACTGATGCAGGTCCGAAGCCCAGCTGTCGATGACGTTCTGCACATCGCTGGCCTGCATCACCTGGGTATCGTTCGCCAACGGCTTGCCAGTGCCCTTGCGCACCACTTCGGCGATCACCCGGCCATCACCGCCGTCGAGGAAGGCTGCCTCGGTGCCCAGGGTGGTCTCCTGGTCGCGGATGCCACTGGCGGTGCTCACCGCAGCCGCCACCAGGGCCACCGGGATGATTTCATAGGGCTTGAGCCCTTCGGTCTTGCTGCTCACCGCAGTGATCGCCGCCCGTACCACCACCACACCCGGTCCGGGGCCGGTTGCCAAAGGCATGGATTTGACCAGCTCGCGCTTGAGCGCTTCATCGTAGTAGCGAGTAATGCCCGCCAGGGTGGATTGGGGAATCTTCACCGTCGGTTGCGGCTGAGGATGGAACTGGGTGGGCTCGATGTACACACTGCGATACTGGTCCAGCTTGAGCTTGGGGTCGATCCAGCGCATGACCTGCACCCCGGAAGGCGACTTGGCCGGCTTGAGCAGGCTGTAGTCGCTTAGAAACCCGGAGTAGTCCTCGGGCCGGGTCTCGTTGCTGGAACACCCCACCATGGCGAGAGTGGCGAGGCACAGCGTGCTGAGGGTCAGTGCAAGCTTCATGGAGAACTCCTGTAGGTGAAGCAGCCAGGGACTGGCTAGGGGAACTACAGGTATAGCCAAAAGCCTGCACTTGCGCCGCCACCCTCGAACCGCCGGCCGACGACGCCACGAACACCTCCTAGCGCCGGCGAAACAGCGGGCGCGGCTCGATCACCGAACGCCCGTAGAGCACGCTCATGCCCGCCAGGCCCTTGAGCGCATCCAGGGCGCATTTGTCCGCGCGCACGGCGAAGCTGTCGAAACCGCATTGGCGCATGTGGCTCAACTGGTCGCGCAGCACATCGCCCACGGCCCGCAGCTCGCCCATCCAACCCAGGCGGGTACGCAGCAGGTAGGCCTGGCTGTAGCCCCGTCCATCGCGAAAGCTGGGAAAGTCCACCGCCACCACGGGGATCAACTTGAGCCAGGGCTTGAGGCTCTCCACCTCGTCGTCCGGGCCGAGCCAGACACCGTCCCGGGCCGGATGATGCTCGATGCGGCGCATCAACCAACGAGCCAGCGGCAGGATCAGCGGCCCTTCGGGCAAGGGATCGTCGACACTGCGCACCAGGCTCCAGGGATCGTCCTCCACCAGGCGCGCCTCGCCATCCTGCAAGCTCAACAGGTTGTTCATGCCCAGAGCTCCTGTGCCTTGGGATAGACCCTTTCCTTGAACGGCTCCAGGCCGATGCGCTGCAAGGTAGCGAGGAACGGCTCGTCGCTCTGGCGATAGCGCACGAAGGTGCCGATGATGCGCTCGATCACCAGGGGTATTTCCCCAGCGCTGAACGACGGGCCGATCACCTTGCCCAGGGCGCTGTCCTTGCCCTGGGCGCCGCCGAGGGTGACCTGGAACCACTCCTGGCCGTTCTTGTCGACGCCGAGGATGCCGATATTGCCGATGTGGTGATGACCGCAGGCATTCATGCAGCCGGAGATGTTCAGGCTGATGTCCCCCAGATCATGCACATAGTCCAGGTCATCGAAACGCTGCTGGATGGCCTGGGCGATGGGAATCGAGCGAGCGTTGGCCAGGGCACAGAAGTCGCCGCCCGGACAGGCGATGATGTCGGTCAGCAGGCCGGCGTTGGGGGTACCCAGGCCCTTGTCGCAGGCCAGTTGCCAGAGCTCGTACAGCTGCGACTTGGGTATATCCGGCAGGACGATGTTCTGCTCATGGGCGATGCGGATCTCGCCGAAGCCGAAGCGCTCGGACCATTCGGCCACCGCCTCCATCTGCAATCCGGTGACATCCCCCGGTGGCGCGGCCAACCCCGGCTTGGTCGACAGCACCACGCTGGCATAGCCCGGGACCTTGTGCGGCTGCACGTTGTGGGCCACCCAGCGGGCGAACCCTGCGTCCTCCGCCAGGCGACTGCCGTATTCCAGGTCGGTGTCCCCCAGGTGTTCGTAGATCGGCGGCACGAAGGCGCTGGCGACCCGCAGGTATTCGTCCTCGGTCAGCTGCGCCGGACCGTCCCTGAGGTGCTGCCACTCCGCCTCCACTTCACGGGCGAACGCCTCGATACCCAGGGCCTTGACCAGGATCTTGATCCGCGCCTTGTACTTGTTGTCCCGCCGGCCATGGCGGTTGTAGACCCGCAGGATCGCCTCGACGTAGGACAACAGATGCTGCCAGGGCAAGCCCTCGCGGATCTGCTGGCCGAGGATCGGGGTGCGGCCCAGGCCGCCGCCGACCATCACCCGCAGCAGCATCTGGTCGTCGGCGGCGCGATACAGGTACAGGCCGATGTCATGCATCATGATCGCCGCGCGATCCTGCTCCGCCGAACAGATGGCGATCTTGAACTTGCGCGGCAGGAACAGGAACTCCGGGTTGATGGTCGACCATTGGCGCAGGATTTCCGCCAGCGGGCGCGGGTCCAGCAACTCGTCGGCGGCCACCCCGGCGAAGGCCTCGGTGGTGATGTTGCGCACGCAGTTGCCCGAAGTCTGGATGGCGTGCATTTCCACCGCGGCCAGGCGCTCGAGAATGTCCGGCACCCGGGCCAGTTCTATCCAGTTGAACTGCAGGTTCTGGCGGGTGGTGAAGTGCCCGTAGCCACGGTCGTAGTCCCGGGCGATGCCGGCCAGGGTGCGCATCTGCCGCGCGCTGAGGGTGCCATAGGGGATCGCCACCCGCAGCATGTAGGCGTGCCGTTGCAGATACAGGCCGTTCTGCAGGCGCAGGGGCAGGAACTCCTCCTCGCTCAGCTGGCCATCCATGAAGCGCTCCACCTGGTCGCGAAACTGCGCCACCCGCTCAAAGACCAGGGCCCGGTCATAGTCGTCGTACTGATACATGTGCCTACCTCGTCCTCATCGGTGCTGGTCGTGCTCTAAACGGCGCGTGGGGGTGAGGCGGCGACTATGCGCTTGCGGCGCAGATCGTTACAGATCCAGGTAAAAACTAAAAAACCATATCAGCAGCTGTGATATCCAGGCTGCCTTGAGTGAAATCTGATCCGTATTATTGCTGTTTTTCTGAGCCTGTTTTGTTTTGCCCGCGGTTCCTACAGTGCACCCCGTGCCAGACCGGGTGGCCTGGCAAGACTCTGCAACCGTGGAAGCATTGACCATGAACTCAGCAACACTCGAACAGGCCTACAACTACAAGGTGGTTCGCCAATTCGTCGTCGCAACCGTGGTATGGGGCGTGATCGGCATGGCCATGGGGGTATGGATTGCCTCGCAGCTGGTGTGGCCGGACATGAACCTCGACCTGCCGTGGACCACCTTCGGCCGCCTGCGGCCGCTGCACACCAGCCTGGTGATCTTCGGTTTCGCCGGCAGCGCGCAGTTCGCCGCCAGCTACTACGCGGTGCAGCGTACCTGCCAGGTACGGCTGTACTCCGACACGCTGGCCGCCTTCACCTTCTGGGGCTGGCAATCAGTGATCGTGATCATGCTGGTCACCCTGCCCCTGGGCTACACCACCACCAAGGAATACGCCGAGATCGAATTCGCCGGCGCGGTGTGGATGGCGGTGGTCTGGGTGGTCTACGGCATCGTGTTCTTCACCACCGTGGTCCAGCGCAAGAGCCAGCACATCTATGTCGGCAACTGGTTCTTCGGCGCCTTCATCCTGGTGATCGCCATGCTCCACGTGGTCAACCACCTGTCGATCCCGGTGGACTGGTTCAAGTCCTACCCGGTGTATTCCGGGGCCACCGATGCCATGGTCCAATGGTGGTACGGCCACAACGCCGTGGGCTTCTTCCTGACCACCGGCTTCCTGGGGATGATGTACTACTTCGTGCCCAAGCAGGCCGAGCGTCCGGTCTACTCCTATCGCCTGTCGATCGTGCACTTCTGGGCACTGATCACCCTGTACATCTGGGCCGGTCCGCACCACCTGCACTACACCGCGCTGCCGGACTGGGCGCAGTCGCTGGGCATGATCATGTCGCTGATCCTCCTGGCTCCGAGCTGGGGCGGCATGATCAACGGCATGATGACCCTCTCGGGCGCCTGGCATAAGCTGCGCACCGACCCGATCCTGCGCTTCCTGGTGGTGTCCCTGGCGTTCTACGGCATGTCGACCTTCGAAGGTCCGATGATGGCGATCAAGACCGTCAACGCCCTCTCCCACTACACCGACTGGACCATCGGCCACGTACACGCCGG